>CAZKWD010000351.1:0-2977 GCA_964556175.1 uncultured Rikenellaceae bacterium | reverse complement strand
TGGTATTTTTGTTTCAGCCATCTCATTCATGCCCCCGACCACAAGTGCTGCAAGATCTTCAAGCTTGCCGCCAAGCTTCAGGGATGTCATCATCCTGTCAAGATGATAATTGTATTCACCTATTTCTTCAATAAACAGTATCTTCCTTTTTGTCACCGGCTCTCCGGCAGTACCAGCAAGGCTATAAAGTAGCGAGAGGTTCCCTCCTGTGATCTCTCCTTCAGTTTTTCTCCCCCTCCTGAAATCACCTTTCCATTCAATCGGCTGACATTCTTCAAATAATGCTTTGTAAAGAGATCCAATTGTGTCAGGCGTTTTTTCGGGATTGTAATAATTCAACGGCATCTCTCCGTGTATCGAAACCATATTGTACTTCTCAGCCAGCCATGTATGTAATACAGTTATATCGCTGTATCCGACATACCATTTAGGATTCCTGCGTAAAGAGGTAAAATCAATCCGGTTAATGATCTTCAGCATCCCGTAACCGCCTCTCGAACAGAATACTGCTTTAACTCTTTTATCGTCTGTCGCTGCCTGAAAATCTCTGTACCTCTCATCATCGGTGCCTGCAAAAGGGCCCTCCTGTTTCAGGGCATTTTCACCGATATGCACCCTGAGTCCCCAGTTTTCCAGTAAGGTGACTGCTGATTCCACTTTTTCACTGTCAATTGCAAATGCAGGTGAAATAATTGCAACTTCATCACCCGGTTTTAAAAATGGAGGCTGGATTTTTTTTACAGACATCCCTATTAATTATTTTAGGTAAAAATAAACAATAATGTTTCTTAAAAGTCCCCTTCGGGGTATTTAGGGGCCATTTTATAATTTTATTACCTTTGACCGTTTTAATTTATCACCATGAAGAAATTCAAAAGATTCCTTATCACATCTGCACTTCCGTATGCGAATGGCCCTATACATATCGGCCACCTGGCAGGAGTATATGTGCCTTCCGATATTTACGCCAGGTACCTGAGGATGAAAGGAGAGGATGTGATATCCATATGCGGATCCGATGAGCATGGTGTCCCTATAACTCTGAAAGCACGCAAAGAGGGAGTTACACCGCAGGAGATCGTTGACAGGTATCATACAATAAATAAAAAAGCCTTCGAGGATTTTGGAATAGCATTCGATATCTATTCACGTACATCAAATAAAATTCATTATGAAACTGCCTCCGATTTTTTCCTGACCCTTTATCACAAAGGTGAGTTCATCGAAAAATCCACGGAACAATATTATGATGAGGAGGCCGGTTGTTTCCTTGCCGACAGGTATATAACCGGAACCTGCCCGCATTGCGACAATGAAGATGCTTACGGTGACCAGTGTGAAAAATGCGGAACCTCACTAAGCCCGTCCGATCTTATCAATCCACACTCAACTATCAGCGGCAGCAAGCCTGTTTTACGCGAAACACTGCACTGGTATCTTCCTCTTGACAAGTATGAACCATGGTTGAAAAAATGGATACTGGAAGATCATAAGGAATGGAAGACAAACGTCTACGGGCAGTGTAAATCATGGCTCGATCAGGGTTTGCAGCCAAGGGCCGTCAGCCGTGACCTCGACTGGGGAGTCCCGGTACCGGTAAAGGGTGCAAAGGGTAAAGTCCTTTATGTATGGTTCGATGCGCCAATCGGATATATCTCAGCGACGAGGGAACTAACATCTGACTGGGAAAAATACTGGAAAGACGATGAAACAAAAATGGTTCATTTTATAGGTAAGGATAATATCGTATTTCACTGTATAATCTTCCCTGCGATGCTAAAAGCTGAAGGAAGTTATATCCTTCCCGAAAATGTTCCTGCCAATGAGTTCCTGAACCTTGAAAATGACAAGATTTCCACATCCAGGAATTGGGCAGTCTGGCTGCATGAATACCTGATCGATTTCCCCGGGAAACAGGATGTTCTCCGGTATTCTCTCTGTGCCAGTGCCCCGGAGACAAAGGATAACGATTTCACCTGGAAAGAGTTCCAGGCACGTAATAATAACGAACTTGTGGCCATTCTGGGTAATTTCATAAACAGAACCCTGGTACTTACCAACAATTATTATGAAGGCAAAGTACCGGAAAGAGGGAAAACAACATCTGATGATGAAATGGTCCTGAATGAGATCATACAAATAAGAAAAAATGTAGAAACGAGTCTTGATACATACAGGTTCAGAGAGGCACTCAGGGAGTCAATGAACCTTGCCAGGCTCGGAAATAAATATCTTGCCGAAGCGGAACCATGGAAAATAATTAAAACCGACCCGGAAAGAGTAAAGACTATAATGAATATTGCCCTGCAGTTAACTGCAAACCTCACAATTATCCTGGAACCATTCCTTCCATTTTCCATGGAAAAATTAAGGAGCTGGCTTAATCTTGCCCAGCTGAACTGGAGTGATGCCGGAAGGAATGACTTACTGTTACCAGGAGGCTATATAAGCAAATCCGGGCTGTTGTTTGACAAGATCGGGGATGATGAAATAGCCCGGCAATTCGACAGGCTAATGGCAACAAAAAAAACAAATAAATCATCTGAAATGAAAACAATACCGGCAAAAGAAACTGTTTCGTTTGAAGATTTCACAAAAATTGATATGCGTACAGCAACTGTTCTTGAAGCTGAAAAAGTACCGAATACCGATAAGCTTCTCAAGCTTACAATTGACACCGGTATTGATATCCGAACAATAGTATCGGGTATTGCCGAATATTTTAACCCACAGGATATGGTCGGGAAACAGATATCCATTGTTGCAAATCTCGAACCGAGAAAGATCAAGGGCATCGAATCAAAAGGAATGATTCTTATGGCAGAGGATACAGAGGGGAAACTTGTTCTTGTGTCACCACTCGAAAATATAGGTAACGGGAGTGTGATAAAATGACCTCACCCCCTCTAATCCCCCTCTCCCAAAAGAGGGGGACTTTAGTTTGGCATTTAACTAGATAAACATAGTAATATTTTTA
>CAZKWD010000350.1:0-2978 GCA_964556175.1 uncultured Rikenellaceae bacterium | reverse complement strand
TCTTGGCGGTAGTGCTCTGTAAGGTCCTCCCCCGCTTACAACACCCATCGATGAATGTGAAATATAATGGATACCGGGATGTACCTCAGGAAGCATTGCACGCAAGGCTGTGTCAATAACTTCTGGTGGATTTCCCTCATTGCGTCCGCAATAAAGGCCGATGGACGGATGGTTCCTTATCCGTTTGACAAAATCTTCAGCATTTTCCATGAACATGTCCGGATCGTATGGATTGGGACCATCAACAGGATTTGCCAGCCAGAAATCCTGCCATACCATTACCCCGTGCCTGTCGCAGGCCTCATAAAACTCATCATCACCGGTCTGCCCTACCCAGTTCCTTATCATGGTGAAATTCATATCGGCATGATATGCTACAGCTATATCATACTCGCGTCCGCGATATTCCAGGTTGGATTCGGGGAAACCCCAGTTTCCTCCCCGTCCTATAAAACGCCTGCCGTTGATATAAATGTTCAGTATGTCGTTGCTCTCATCAAATGTCATTTCCCGTATGCCTGATTTAAACGTTTTTATATCAGAAACCTCACCCAGGCCTGTCTCAAAGGCTAATTCTACATCATAAAGATATTGCTCACCATAACCTTTTGGCCACCAGAGCTTTGGATTGTCAACCTTCAATGCCGGATGAGTTTCCGGGCTCAATTTTACCACGCTGGAGGCAAGAGGTCCGAGAGTTATCTCTTCGTCAAACTCAATATTACCGTACTTACCTGTCAGAGTACCGGTTATTTCCTCATCCTTGTGATTATTAAGTGTAACCTCAATACTTATATCTGCAGAAGTTATATCAGGCAGATCAAGGTCTGTTACTATGAACGGATCTTCGATGGTAACCGGACCTGATATACTGAGGAAAACATCATTCCAGATGCCTATATTTCTTCCGCGGATGGTAGGTATCCAGTCCCAGCCGACCGAAGCATGGTAAGTCGGATTATCAGCGCCCAGAACACCTCCGTTCTTATCGGGACTCAATGCCGTCTGTTCCTTAATAACACCGATGTTGTCATTCTTTATTATCAGTACTGCAATAGTATTGTTCTGCCCTGGTTTCACAAGATCGGTAACATCATACTTGCCTCGGATAAATCCTCCTTCAATTCTTCCTGTTTTTTCACCGTTCACATATATATCGGCTTTCCAGTTTATACCGTCAAAGTTGAGGAACATACGTTCACCGGCAAAATCATCAGGAACATCAAATTCATTACGGTACCAGAAATCAGAATTAAAGAATGATTCGGATATCATCAGCTGGTTATCGCTGTAGTTGGGGTCTGGCAAAGCTCCTGCATTCCAGTAACTAACAAGTGCCGTGGCCGGTACCGTGGCAATTACCCAGTCATCGCCCGCAAATCCGTTCTGTGATATCTCCTCACCTGTTGAAGCCACCTCAGAGGCTCTCTGTATCTTCCAGTCTCCTCCGCTGAGGTACATCCTGTTGTCTGCAACAGGGGGCGCTTTTTCCGGTTTCGGAACCATACCGCCCGTGCCAAATACTTCAAGCTCACTCAGTATATATTTGCCTTCGGAGGCAGGTTCGGTCATCAGAGCACGTACATAACGACCGGTGGCCTGCTCATTAAGTGAGATATCATCTGTCATTTCATCGTTACCGGGAAGCTCTGCAATATCCTTCCAGCTTTGAGCATCCTCTGATACCTGTATTGTACCTTTTTTCGCCTTGTTTATCCAGTGCAGTTTTATGTTGTCGAATGAAGAGGAGCTTCCCAGGTCAACATAAACCCATTCCTCTCCTGTTCCTGCGCTCATCCAGGCACTTGTAAAGCTGTGTGAAGGTGCAACCTTATACTTTACTTCATCTTTAAAAAGATCAAAGTCTCCGAAAGTCCAGCTCTTGGCGCATGGAGCTGACAGGCTCACTTTGTAGAAATTATAGGCAACAGGTTTGTCGAATTCAAATGACAGGTTTGCAACTCTTGTCAGTTCGGGCATTCTGAAATTGAAGCTGAAGGATGGCCGTGGAGCTGTTGAATCCTGAGGACCAAACAATGCTGCAAAAGGATTGGCAGGACGGCGTCTCCTCTGCCCTCTGCGTGTTGTATCCGAACCTCCCCCGAACATTGCAGCAAAAGGATTGGGTCTCTCCTGCCCCGGCAATCCGTATCCTTTCGATTTTTCAAGCTCATCCCATGTCATTCCGTTATTGGATCCGTAGCAGGTAAACTGCCATCCCCGGGGTTTCTTTTCATCATAAGTAAGGGAACCATTAAGCTTAATTCCTGTTACTGTGGTATTTTCCGAGCCATGGTTCATTTCGAGTTGGATCCATATATCCGATCCTTCGATGCTCATCTGCGTTACGCTGTTATGATCGAAAAGCCATTCCCGTTCATTCTTCGGGACTTCACCCTGGTTTGTGGTAAGAGAGATATAATCAGGCATCTCGTCTGTGATAATGCCGTCAGTAACAAGCTGTGCAGTAAGGTTATAATCCCAGCTTGATGAATGATAAGCAGCCCTTAGTCTCGCCAGGTCACGGTAATTGTCATTTTTAGTTACCAGTACCGGAGAAAAATCTTCTTTCGGATCTCCCGGGTAGATACCTGCACCGCGTGTATATTTATCAGCTTTCTGGCTGCAACCGGAAATCATTATAAGCAGACATAAGATTCCGGGTAAAGTGATCAAGGATAGTTTATTTTTCATATCGTTAAAAATTAGTTTTATTCTCACAGTATAATTACCGGTAGTTGAGGTAAATGTTTTATGTTATTTATAATTTGTAACAAATGATAAAATAGGGGGATCTTCAGTCTGTTTCAGAGTAACTGAAGATCACCGGTTACTTATTTTGACAATACAGGTATCTGCCTGTTTATTGATTCTTCAAGAGAGATGAGTGTTTCAGTCCGCAGTATGCCCGGTATATTCTGGATCTTATCGGACAGGATTGTTTTCAGGTGTTCATTGTCTCTAGTATAGACTTTTAT
>CAZKWD010000349.1:0-2981 GCA_964556175.1 uncultured Rikenellaceae bacterium | reverse complement strand
GAACTGGAAAGATATAGATAAAAGGGAACCTTTTATTCATGTAAACAAGCTCAGGTTCCTTCGTCCGTACCAGCTTAGTGCTATTAAGAGTATCCAGGAAGCAGTTAAAGGAGGAAATGATCGCTTTTTATTTGAAATGGCTACCGGGACAGGTAAAACACTGACTGCGGCAGCCATAATAAAACTGTTTTTGCGAACCGGAAATGCAAGAAGAGCTTTATTCCTGGTTGACAGACTTGAACTCGAAGTACAGGCAAGGAAAGCCTTTAACGAATACCTTAAAAACGATTATCAGACTGTTATTTTCAAAGAGAGGCGGGATGACTGGAGAATGGCTGAAATTGTTGTTTCCACTGTTCAGTCCTTTCTGTTTGACAATAAATACAGGCGGCTTTTTTCTCCGACTGATTTTGACCTGGTGATATCCGATGAAGCCCACCGGTCAATAGGAGGAAACGCAAGAGCAGTATTTGAGTATTTCATAGGATACAAACTCGGGTTAACCGCAACTCCCAAAGATTATCTCAAAAAACTGGACCCTGCAAAAATCAATCCCAACGATCAACGTGAATATGAACGCAGATTGTTGCTAGATACCTACCGGACCTTTGGATGTGAAAGTGGTCAACCGACTTTCCGTTATTCCCTTATAGACGGAGTTAAAGACGGGTATTTAAGAAATCCTATAGTAGTTGATGCAAGATCAGATGTTACAACACAGCTTCTCTCAGACCAGGGATATTCGGTTGTAATTGAAAAAGAGGAAGGACAGGAAGAAGAAGAATCATTTTTTCACCGGGATTTTGAAAAGAAATTCTTCTCTGAAGATACAAACAGGTTGTTCTGTACGACATTTCTTAAAAATGCTCTCAAAGATCCTGTCAGCGGCGAGATAGGGAAAACGATTGTATTTGCGGTTTCCCAGAACCATGCAGCAAAGCTGACCCAGGTATTTAACAAACTTGCTGATAAGATATACCCGGATAAATACAAATCGGATTTTGCCATTCAGGTCACTTCAATAGTCCCCGATGCACAACAATACACAATCAATTTTTCAGATAAGAGCAATAACCTCATGGGAACAGCTAATTTCTTCCCATGGTATAAGACAAGTAAAGCAAGGGTTTGCGTTACCGTCGGAATGATGACAACAGGGTATGATTGTACTGATATTCTCAACATCTGCCTTATGCGCCCGATCTTCTCACCAACCGATTTTGTACAGATCAAGGGACGCGGAACACGAAGACATAAGTTTGAAGACCAGATAATTGATCCTGAGAAAAAAAGAGAGTCGGTTAATGTTGAAAAGGAGGCATTTAAACTGTTTGATTTCTTTGGCAACTGTGAATATTTCGAGGAGAAGTTTAATTACGATGAAGTGATAAAACTTCCTGCACGTTCTTTGAAACACAGGATAACAGATTACCCTCCTGTTGACCTTAAAGAATATGAGAGGTTTGACCCGGATTTTATGCAATCATTTAAGGAGCAAAAGATCGGACTTGAGGGAATGAAGATTGACCGGATGTTTTTCGATAAATTCAAGGATGCTGTCAAAAACGATGATTTTATAAGTGAAAATGTTCGTGCTGAGAATTGGGATAAGGTGCTTGATTATCTTAGCCGGGAGATCATGAACAGGCCCGAAGATTTCTTCACCCCCGACAAATTGCGTAAGTCCCTTAAACAGGATCGCAGAGTGACCCTTAGAGAAATGATTGAATATGCATTCGGACTCATACCGCATATAAAATCAAAAGACGAGCTGCTTGAAGATGAGTTCTTAAAGTTTATTTCCGATTATAAGCCCGGTGATACAGATGATATTATTGCTCTGAAATATTTCTTCAAGACATATATCGTAAATGATACTATCAGGAAGATTATTGATGAGAAAAGATTTGCTGAACTTGCAGTTAATCCGGTATTTTCCCTTGAAGTCTTCAGGGCAGTACCTCCGAAATGGAGGGATATTATTCCCGGGTATATCCAGGATTATGTCCCGCTAAATAAATTCTCTTCTTAGCCATGCTCGACACAGAAACAAAAAATCGCATTAATACCGCGCGGGATATTCTTGTCGGTAAAGTCCCTAATCCCCAATCACAGGTTGAACAGATTACTATCGCATTGATATACAAGTTCATGGATGATATGGATCTGCAATCTGAGGAACTTGGCGGCGAGAGATCTTTTTTCAGGGGAGAGTTTGAAAAGTATGCCTGGAGAAAAATATTTGACCCGAGAATGGGCGGATTTGAGATCCTTAATCTGTACAGTGAGGCAATAGTAAAGATGAATGTCAATCCTAACATCCCGCAATTATTCAGGGATATTTTCAAGAATGCTTATCTGCCTTATCGTGATCCGGAAACTCTAAAAGCCTTCCTGAAAATCATAAATGAATTTACCTATGACCACAGCGAAAGGTTAGGGGATGCATTTGAATTTCTTCTTTCTGTCCTCGGCAGCCAGGGCGAAGCAGGACAGTTCAGGACACCAAGGCATATCATTGATTTCATGGTCGCTATCACCGATCCGAATAAGGATGAAGTGATCCTGGACCCGGCTTGTGGAACTGCCGGCTTCCTTATTTCTTCATACAAGCATATTATTAAAAACAACTCAACAAATTATGATCCTGAAACTGACACCCGGATGTTTGAGACAAAGGATCCCAGTCTTTCCGAAATAGTGATTAACAGTAAAAACTACAAAGGAGATAAACTTACACCTGATGAAAGGAACAGACTGGCAAATAATATAAAGGGATATGATATTTCACCTGACATGGTTAGATTATCGCTTGTTAATATGTATCTGCATGGATTACATGCTCCCCATATTTATGAATATGACACACTTACAAGTGAAGATAACTGGAACGAATATGCTGATGTGATCCTTGCCAATCCACCATTCATGTCTCCAAAAGGCGGAATTCGGCCGCATAAACGATTCTCAATAACATCAAA
>CAZKWD010000348.1:0-2981 GCA_964556175.1 uncultured Rikenellaceae bacterium | reverse complement strand
TGTTATGGGACCCGATGGAGCTGTGGCAATACTCTATCGCAGGGAACTTGCAGAATCGAAAAATCCTGCTGAAATGAAAAAAGAGCTGGTGAAGAAGTATCGCGACAAAATAGCCAATCCCTTTATTGCTGATGAACTTGGTTATATCGATGAGGTTATCGATCCTGCAGTTACAAGAAAGAAAATACTATCAGCTTTTGCGGCTTTGAGCAATAAATGGGTAAAAGTACCGGCCCGTAAACATGGGAATATACCGTTGTAGTGGTATAGTGGTATAGTGGTACAATGGTCTACACCGGATTTAAGATTGCATGATTGCATGATATATAAAGAACATGAAAATCAAAAAGATACTGATAGCAAACCGTGGTGAGATAGCTATACGGATCATGAAAACTGCCCGACTGATGAAGATCAATACAGTTGTCATCAGGACTGCAGTTGAGCCAAATGCCATGTATCTTTCCTTTGCAGATGAAGTATATGATAATACCGCTGACGACTCTGAAATACCTGTATTCCTTAATATTGAGAAGCTGATTTCCATAGCTCTTAAAACAAAGGCTAATGCCATTCACCCGGGTTATGGTTTCCTTGCCGAAAATGCCTATTTCGCACAGAAGTGCCTTGAAAACAATATTCTCTTTATTGGCCCCTCACCTGATGCACTATATAAAATGGGCAACAAAACCATTGCCCGAAAACTGGCACTTAATAATGGTATCCCCATGGCCCTTGGAAGTGAGGGTAATATTTCCAACGAAGAGGAGGCTGTTGCCATAGCTTCAAAAATTGGTTATCCTGTAATTATTAAAGCTGCTTCGGGTGGTGGCGGCAGGGGAATGCGAATCGTACGCAAGTCTGAGGAGATGGAAAAATTTTTCATGATTGCAAGTAAGGAGGCTGAAAAGGCATTCAATGATCCATCAGTTTTTATAGAAAAGTATATTGAGAATCCAAAACACATTGAATTTCAGATACTTGGTGATACAACAGGAAATGTGATCCATCTTGGTGAAAGAGAATGCTCTATACAGAGAAAGCATCAGAAGCTGCTGGAAGAGGCTCCATCCTGCGCTCTCGATGCGAGGCTAAGAAAAAAGATGGGTAATATGGCTGTCAGGATAGCAAAAGCTGTAGATTATTATTCAGCAGGAACAGTGGAATTCCTTCTTGATTCTGACAGGAATTTCTATTTCATGGAAATGAATACAAGGATACAGGTTGAGCATCCGGTTACAGAGATTGTTACAGGGATTGATCTTATTGAGCAGCAAATAAGGATTGCCAACGGTGAAGCTATAAAATTCAGGCAGGAGGATATTAAACTTAAAGGCTGGGCCATTGAGTGCAGGATAAATGCTGAAGATGTACAGGCCGGATTTGCACCTGATCCCGGCAAGATCGAAAAACTTAGTCTTCCTTCTGACCCTTATGTCAGGATTGATACCGGCATACAGGCAGGATCTGCAATAGTATCCAGCTATGACTCGATGATTGCAAAACTTATCATCAGCGGCAAAGACCGCAGGGAAGCTATTAAAAATTGTAAGATGGCTCTTGACAAGGTATGGATAAAAGGGACTAAAACTACCCTGCCTTTTTTCAGGATGCTGGTGCGTAATGAAAAGTTCCAGAATGGTGATTTCACCACGTCATTTATTGAAAAGGATCTCGATAAGTACTATTTCAACAGCGAATATGAAGAGATGCTGGCCGCATGGCTGGCAACAAAGCTTTTTGTGGAAGAGAACCTTGAAGAGGACAGTATCGCCGTTGATTTCGAAAACGCAAAAGAACTTAGTCCGTGGCTTCTTAACAAAAGAATCAATCAGTTCTGATATATCACACTAAAAGAATGAGTGACAAGCTCCAGATAAAAAAACTCTATGCTCTCTCCTCTGAAAACAGGAAGTTCAGTTTCACCATTCCGCTGAAGAACAAGATCAGGATCGGTAAAAGGGATTACATTGTTCAACTCAGAGCTGATGATAAACATGGCCCTTATGTCTTGTGGAAAAACCGTAAATATCCTGTTGAGATTATACGATCACGTCAGAATAGATACGAGATATTATTCAATGATATAAGCTACACTTTTACAGTTGAGACACCCTTCTCACTGCAGAGAATGAAGGTGCTTAATGCACAAAAGGGAAAAACAGAACAGGAATCGGTAAGGGCACCAATGCCAGGTAAGATCATAGATGTTCTTGTCCGCGAAGGATCGCCTGTTTTACGTGGCGAACCTGTGGTAATCCTCGAAGCCATGAAAATGCAGAACGAGATCCAGTCACCTGTTAACGGCATAATAAAATCTGTCTCAGCAAAAGCCAACACCAATGTAATGAAGGATGATATGTTGGTTGAGATAAAGGTGGATTAGACCTGTTTCATCGTTTCACAAAGGAAATCGAAGAATTTCTTCACCGATACTATATTTACCTTTTCATCCGGTGAATGCGGATACTTAATAGTCGGTCCGAAAGATATCATATCAAGGTTGGTATAGACTCCTCCTATTATTCCACATTCAAGTCCTGCATGAATTGCCTTAATCTCAGGTATTTTACCATACATTTTCTTATAAACCCCGCTCATGGTTTCCAGAATGGGTGAGTCCATATTTGGCTTCCATCCCGGATAACTTCCTGATAATGTAACCCTTGCGTTTATCAGATGAAATACTGCCGCTATTTTCCACGCAATAGCCTCCTTGGCTGAATCCACCGAACTGCGTGTGAGGTTATGGGCCTCAAATTTACCTGCGTCACATTTTACGATAGCCAGGTTATTTGAAGTCTCAACAAGTCCTGGCATTGCCTGGCTCATCCTTTGTACGCCATTGGGACATGCAAAAATAGATCTGATAACTTTATACTGCTCTGTTTTGTTCATGACCATGGCAGGTGTTTTGATCTTTTTGCATTTGAATGACAGCGTTGGTTCTGTTTCGGCAAATTCCTTCCTGTACATTTTTT
>CAZKWD010000347.1:0-2987 GCA_964556175.1 uncultured Rikenellaceae bacterium | reverse complement strand
TTGAAGCCCCGCCGCGCAGAGAATATGCAGATGCGGAATTTCAGGTTCTGCTGTACGAATTCAAGGATGGTCTGAATAAATATTTTGCAGGACTGGGAGAAAACATACCCGTAAAAAACATTAAGGATCTGATTGAATTCAATATAAAAGACAGCGTTGAGCTGAAATATTTCGATCAGAAGATCCTTATAGAAGCCGAAAAGAAAGGGGATCTCAATTCTCATGAATACCTTGAGGCCCTTGAAAAAATGCATAAGGCTACAAGGGAAGATGGCATTGATATGTTACTGAAAACCAATAATCTGGATGCATTAATTGCCCCGACAGGATCAGCGGCATGGAAAACCGATCTTCTTCTCGGCGACCATTTTATTGGAGGGAATTCTTCACTTGCAGCAATCGCCGGTTATCCGAATATTACGGTGCCAATGGGATTTATTGACAATTTACCTGTGGGTATATCATTTTTCGGAACCGCGTGGAGTGAACCATTATTGATTGAAATTGCCTACAGCTATGAACAGGCAACAAAACACAGAAGAGTACCAAAATACCTGGCAACAGATTGATCCCTGTCACCGGATTACCTGATTATTCTTTTGTGTCCTCCTTCTCTTCAGCATCTTTTTTGCCGGGTTCATCCTCAACCTTGGAGGCATTTTTAAATTCCTTCACACCCTGGCCTATCCCCTTCATCAATTCAGGAATTTTACGTGCACCGAATAGCAACACAACTACAAGAAGTATCAGGATGATCTCAGTAGCTCCAAAATTTCCCATCTTTTCAAAATTTAAATATCATATAAAGTTATGCATACTGTTCATTAATTACAAATCTTTGCTTTGCTAGTGTTGTGCTGGTGTGGATTAAAAAGTGATTATTCAAATTTCCGTCATTATTCCTATATTGGGCTGAATTTGAAAACCAACAATGCGCAGGTCAATAATATTACTTTCCATAATTATTTTTTCAGTAAGCACTATTCTCCGGGGTCAGTCAAAAGGTGTTAACCGCGATAAATACCGGATCAATATCACACAGACCACTGAAAACATTAATGTCGATGGTCTTCTCGATGAAGAAGTCTGGGAAACAGCCGAATGTACTGGGAAATTCCAGCGTGTTACCCCTACTGACACGGGTTATGCAATTGCCCAGACTAAAGTCAGGCTTACATATGACGAACTTAACTTGTATCTGGGTATAATATGTCATGATCCCACACCAGGGAAAAGACCTGTTGAATCATTGCGCCGGGATTATAATTTTACAAGGAATGACAACTTCATGCTTTTTCTCGATACATACAATGATCAAACCAACGGATTTGCTTTCGGAATTTCTGCAGCGGGGGCGCAGACTGAAGGGCTGCAGTATGATGGAACCAAAGTATTATACAGCTGGGATATCAAATGGAGATCTGCGGTTACGAGCTATGATGACCGCTGGGTAGTTGAGTTCAGTATTCCTTTCAGAAGTATCCGTTACTCTGAGGGAGATACCGAGTGGGGAATAAATTTTGGCCGTCTTGATCTGAAGAATAATGAAAAATCTGCCTGGGCACCAATGCCGCGTCAGTTTCCTCATTGTTCTCTCCCCTTCACAGGTACACTTGTATGGGATAAATCTGTAGGTAAAGCCGGATTGCGCGTATCCCTTATCCCCTATGTTACCGGGAAAGTCACCAGGGATATTGAGGCTGATGAAGATATAAAATACAGTGGCAATGCAGGTATTGATGCCAAGATGATACTATCGACATCGATGAATCTTGATCTTACATTAAATCCTGATTATTCGCAGGTTGAAGTTGACAGACAGCAAACCAATCTTGACCGTTTTGAACTCTTCTTCCCTGAGAAGAGACAATTTTTCCTTGAAAACAGTGATCTCTTTTCAAATCTGGGCACTGGAACCCTAAGACCATTTTTCTCGAGACGTATAGGACTGGATAATTCTGTAAGGGCAGGTGCACGCCTCAGCGGCAATATTGGAAATAACTGGAGAATCAATCTGATGGACATTCAGACAGGTGAAAAAGAAAATATACATGCTTCAAATTACCTTGTTGCAGCCTTGCAACGATCGATTTTCAGCCGGTCAAATATATCGGCTTTTTTTATTAACAAACAGGTGATGGATGTAAAGGATGACACCTCTTTCACAGGTAACCGGTTCAATCGTGTTGCAGGTCTGGAATACAACCTGGCCAGCCCTGATAATCGCTGGACAGGAAAAGCATTCTATCACCAGAGTTTCCAGAACAGCATAACATTTGAAGATGCGGCAATGGCAGCAAATCTTACATATTCCTCTCAATATCTTACTGCAACCCTAAACCAGTCATTTGTGGGTTCAGGATATATTGCAGAAACCGGATATATCAGGAGAAGAGGCTATTACGAAATAAATCCCATGTTCCAGTATAAGTTTTTCCCTGAATCTGACATTATCATCAATCATGGCCCCGGAGTGAGAATGGATATGCTTTTTAATCCTTCATTTTTTCTTACCGACAGGGAAACACAACTTTATTACAGAATTGAATGGCAAAACAAAAGTATCATCCAGGTTGATGTTACAGAGACCTATATTAAGCTCCAGGCGCCATATGACCCCACAAATACCGGAGGACTTCAGTTTAATACCGATGAAGATTTCCATTGGAATGAGATTGGTGCATCTTACATCTCCGATTCCAGGAAACTGTTCAATGTATCTTTAACAAGCCGGTACGGAGGTTATTATACAGGTAAAAGATTAACCCTAAACGGAGAATTAAACTATCGGGTCCAGCCATACGGAAGCCTTGCGCTGGTTACAACTTATAATGATATATCATTACCTTCACCATATAACAGTGCCGAACTGCTTCTTATAGGCCCCAAACTCGACTTTACCTTTACCGACAAGCTTTTCTTTACAAGTTTCATACAGTATAATAACCAGATTGATAACCTTAACATTAACCTGAGATTCCAGTGGC
>CAZKWD010000346.1:1677-2988 GCA_964556175.1 uncultured Rikenellaceae bacterium | reverse complement strand
GTAGACAGCTGGATTGAAAGGCTTTATGAATGGATGGTATCACAAGGCTTCTAAATAAATAAAACATTAAGGGCATCCCATTCAAGTATCCTGTTGATCTTTTGCAAACGTACCGCCAGAACACCCATCAATACCATTTCATTGAAAGGTCCTGCTTCACCGAAGTGTGAGGCGGTCTTATCGCGAAGATCAGAATCTTTACATGCACTTACCCAGTCGAGATAGTGGTTATTATCAGGCACTCCATTGCTCCTTGTTTTTGTCTCTCTTGCGGTCATTCTCATCAAGCCTGATCTTTCTAAGGCGCATAGATTTTGGTGTAATCTCAATATATTCATCTGAAGCGATATACTCCATTGCCTCTTCAAGCGAGAAGCGTACCGGAGGAGTAAAAAGTATCTTATCATCTGAGCCTGAAGCTCTCATATTAGTAAGCTTCTTTGTTTTTGATACATTGACAGTGATGTCATCCATTCGCCTGGTTTCACCTATGATCTGTCCCATATATATCTCTTCACCGGGGAAGATGAAGAATCTGCCGCGGTCCTGCAGTTTATCGATGGAATAAGCTTCTGCTGTACCTGTCTCCATGGCTATCAGTGAGCCATTACGTTTTACTGATATCTCACCTTTCCAGGGTTCATAACAGTCAAAACGGTGGGCCATCACAGCTTCACCTTCCGTTACGGTAAGCACCTGGTTTCTCAATCCGATGATCCCGCGGGCCGGGATTTTAAAATCGAGGCGTGCACGATCGTTCTTTATCTCAATGTTTACGATCTCACCCTTTCGCTGGGTGACTTGCTCTATAACTTTGCCGGCGAAATTATCAGGTACCTGAACTGTCAGTGCTTCAATGGGTTCATGTTTTATTCCCCCAATATCCCTTACTATGACCTTAGGCTGACCTACCTGCAGTTCGAAACCCTCTCGCCGCATTGTTTCAATGAGTATTGAAAGATGAAGTATGCCTCGTCCATAGACCATAAAAGCTTCCGGAGAGCCTGTCTCCTCAACTTTCAATGCGAGGTTCTTTTCAGTCTCCCTGAAAAGCCTCTCCCTCATCTGGCGTGAAGTAACAATAGTTCCTTCGCGTCCGAAAAAGGGTGAATTATTTGATGCAAAGAGCATACTCATAGTAGGTTCATCTATGTGCAGATACTCAAGGCCCTCTGGATTATCAGCATCAGCAATAGTGTCGCCTATCTCGAAATTTTCCATCCCGAATACTGCACATATCTCTCCTGACCGAACCGTTTTTTTAGTCTTTTCCTTGCCCAGTCCCTCAAAAAGATATACTTCTTTTACAGT
>CAZKWD010000346.1:0-1577 GCA_964556175.1 uncultured Rikenellaceae bacterium | reverse complement strand
CCCATCCAGCCCTGCTTTGAAGATCCAAATACCGTCGGGAAGTTAAGCTGGTCTTCTGTTGCATTAAGACTATACATGAGGTCAAAAACACTTTCCTGTGCCGCTTCAGGCTTACAGTTTGGCTTGTCAACTTTATTGATAACCACAATGGGTTTAAGTCCCAGCACCAGGGCTTTCTGAAGCACAAAACGGGTTTGAGGCATTGGCCCTTCAAATGCATCAACAATCAGCAGTACCCCTTCGGCCATATTAAGGACCCTTTCCACCTCTCCGCCAAAATCAGAATGGCCGGGAGTATCAATAATATTGATCTTGACATTTTTATAACGTACAGAGACATTTTTTGATAGTATGGTGATGCCTCTCTCCCTTTCAAGGTCGTTGCTGTCGAGAATAAGATCACCCATATCCTGGTTTTCACGGAAAAGCTTAACCTGGTATAATATACGGTCGACCAGCGTGGTTTTCCCATGGTCAACGTGGGCAATCACGGCTATGTTTCTTATTTCACTGGTTTCCTTGATCATCTGGGCTGCAAAAGTAGAAAAAGAATTGTCTTTAAAACCGGTTTATAAAAACTATTTTTCTTTCTATCGAAAAGCCTTATAGATGGATAAAGAGCTTTTAAATGGTGCGTCATATTTCTTCTTTTAAAGGTTAATATTGATTTAGCCAAATAAATTTGTTACATTACTACTTTTAAAGAAGACGGATTTACGCATTAATTATAAAGCTGATAAATCCCCTGAAATATACTTTGGTATCTTAACAGTACAACGAAATAATGCTTAAGAATAAAATTAACTATGAATCTCAGATCTTTAAAGAATGCTGTAATCGGATTAGCTGCGGTAACAGGAGCTGCCGCTCCGGGTTGCAAACCAAAGGTTCCGGCAGAGTTACCCAACATACTCTGGATCGTCAGTGAAGACAATAGTGCTTTTTTTACAGGCTGTTATGGTAATTCTTTCGCCACCACACCCAACATTGACAGACTGGCCGGTGAAGGGTTTTTATATACCCATGCCTATTGTCCCAACGCAGTCAGTGCTCCTTCAAGAAATACTATTCTTACGGGAGTCTATTCTTCTTCCAACGGTAATGAGAATATGCGCAGCAACTTTACGAAATCTGATATTGTCCGTACCTATCCCGAGTATTTACGGGAAGCCGGTTATTACTGCACCAATAACAGCAAAACCGATTATAACACAAGCAGCGTCGATCCTAATGCCATATGGGATGAGAGCAGCAATAAAGCACATTATAAAAACCGCCCTGAGGGAAAACCATTCTTTGCTGTCTTCAATTCAATGCTGAGCCATGAAAGCAGTATCCACCGTCAGACCCCGACAGAAGAACTGAGGCATGATCCGAACGAGGTGACTTTACCTCCCTATCATCCTGATACACCAGAAATGAGGCATGACTGGGCACAATACTATGATAAGATTGAAGATATGGATGCCTGGGTAGGGACATTACTAAAAGAACTTGAAGAGAGCGGACTGGCTGAAAATACAATTGTGATATATTACGGCGATAATGGGGGAGTTCTGGCACGCAGTAAACGCTTT
>CAZKWD010000345.1:0-2990 GCA_964556175.1 uncultured Rikenellaceae bacterium | reverse complement strand
GAAGGTTTTTTATTGTCCATACAGTATCTCTTATATAACCAGGGCGTGATATTCTTCGAAATCCTGTTGTGAGATCGGCAATAGCTGATACAATTTTGTTCTTATTGCCGGTAACTCCCACATAAATATTGTAGGTTACTGATTCCTGAGGGGTACTATTATCAGTTGAATTGTCCCATGTCAGTATAATTGAAGTGCCCTCGACTACAACAGAAGGATTAAGGGGTACTGAGGGAGGAGTATTCACGGTGGCACAGGAATTTTTTACTAAAATTGTATTTGCCAGTCCGCCATCATTTATTCCGTTCATAACAAAATCAAGATCATTATCATTGTCATAATCGCCAAACTGGGCATGACTATAATACTTCGGATCAGTAGTAAAATTATCATACCCCATAAAATCAGTTCCGTTATTATAGAAAATAAACTTACTATTAAGTCCGGTACCTGATTTGTATCCTGATATCAAGGCATCCAGATCTCCGTCATTATCTGCATCCCCAAAGCATGATGTACCACGCTGGACATTTGGCACCTGAATGCCAGAGAGAATAAATCCGTTTTCTGAATTATTAATATACAATAAGTTACGTTCAGAGGAATCGTCAAAACCGCCGAGTAAAAGATCGGGATATCCGTCACCATTGCAGTCACCCCAATCAAACTGACTCCATTTTACATTAAGAAAAATATCACTGGTAACAGTAAAATTACCATCCGTGTTTTTCCATAGCCTGGCGTATTTGTTACCATTTATATCTTTTCCTGTAATAAAAATATCAAGATCCTGGTCGAGGTCATAATCAATGAATCCTGCTTTTCCATCTATTACTCCTGGTAGTTCGGCATTAACATCGGTAAAGACACTGTTATCATTTCTGTATAGGTTGGCTATCACAGAACCGCTTGCATCACTCCCGCAAATAAAGACATCATAATCACCGTCATTATCATAATCGCCCCAGTCTATGCTACCAATGGTCACAGGTAAAAAACCGCTAAATTTACTGTGATAGCCAAGTGAAACATCAAAAGTGTCAATGCCTGCAACTGCCTCGTATGATTCACCTGAGCCAGCATAGAGAAGATCAGGATAGCCATCGTTGTTAAAATCACTCCAGGCCTGATCACCTGTAATCAAAGGCCTGATATCCTTGCTGTCGTAAATAACATGGCTGCTGTTGAATAAATACACTATTCCCTGTGCTACGCCAATTCCTTCCGCCTCCTCTCCGGAGATGGACAAATCCAGGTCACCATCACCGTCAATATCGACAAAGTTAACCCCGGAATTAAGTGTCTTGGGAAGAGTCTCTCCGGAATCTGAAAAAAGCTGAGCTGATACATTAAAAATCAACAGCTGTAATGAAAGAAACAGGAGTATTGAAGTCTTAATATATCTTTTTACTTTTTTCAGCATACATAATTCATTGCGTTCTTTAATCCTGCTGTAATCTTCATACTGTTATTTCTTCCTCCTTCTTCCCGCAGCAAGTCCGCCCAGAAGTAAAATTACTATACCGGCTATTGTGATAAATAATGACAATTTTGAAGTAAGCCTCTGGTTGCCTGATTCATATCCGTTATTAAGAGTCATTCTCACACTTCTTGGTTTTACATTGTCAGGAATAGAAATCTTCTGGGTAAATGTACCGTCCATATTATCAATAATCCCGTCTATGAGTTCACCCTTGTCTAATTTAATTTTGATATTTGTTAAATCTGATGGTATTGGTACATTTCCATAATTATCTTTCAAATCAAGAATTACATTATAGATCCTGTTGCCTGTTGCTATTTCTTCATAGAGTTTAATATTTCTCACGAATTTCTTTATTCTGATCCTTGTTTTGACATAAATTTCAAGCTGGTTTTCCCTTTGAATATTTCGACCATCCCGCGAGTCAACAGTTGAAATATTGAAATGGTATGTACCCTCTTTTACCGGAGTATAGACTGCGGTATAAATTCCATCACCTGCATTTTGATCTCCATTGCTGCCGTCGTCCCCGAACTGTAAATCCCTGATGATTATTCTTTCCGGATAAGCCAGTTTAAATTCATCTTTAAGTATACCAGCCCGGAGATTCACGGGATTGATCCTTTTAATGAATTCCTGTTTCTGAGAATTAAATAATTTCTCTTTTGCTTGTTTATCCTGCTTTTCGTATTCAGGAAGTTTTCCAAGCCATTCAAGGTATTCCCCTGCAAGCTTTTGTTTTGTATTCTCCATCTGCAGGGCACTTACTTTCTTGGTTATCAGCCAGTTTCCAAGACTTATTCCAGGACCTGTTCCATTGGCTGATATTTTATCAATACCTGTAAGCCTTTCTCCATTATAAAGTAATTCAAGAAAAATCTTAATCTTATCCCCTGTATTGTATTTATTTTTATCAAACCATGTATTCATATCCAGATTAACAGATGAATTGATTACGGTAAACTGGTAATGTTCAGTGGGAGAAGAAATACCGGAAGCATCAATTTCGAGTTTCCATGAACCTGTCATTCCCGGTTGATTAATAATATCTTCAGATAATGTAATAATTGTATGATTTGACCGGTGTATAAACTGCACACCAGGTTGTGTAAGCAGCAATTCTCCTCCATCTGGTTTTAATAATTTTACTATCAGATAATTATCCTGGGGAGTAACCCAGCTGACAAAGAAACAGATTCTATCGTCAAAGTCAGTAACCGGTATTTCAAAATACTTCATTTCTCCCTGGTTTATTGTATCAAGGGGATCAGTAGAAGATGTCAACCCCAGTCCGTTTACTATGATATTTGCATAAGCTGCATGCAGTGCTGTAGCAGGGTCCCATGTACCAGCAGAAGCAGGACTAAAAGGTGATTTTGCCAAAGCTGAAATATCATAATGCATTCCGCAGGTCCCTGAAGCCATCGCATTCAGCATATCATTAGGAACATAGGCTGGTTCGCCAAAACCTATTGTGTATAAAGTGATTCCAGCGGTTCTCAAAGCT
>CAZKWD010000344.1:0-3001 GCA_964556175.1 uncultured Rikenellaceae bacterium | reverse complement strand
TATTCCATTACCAGCGGAAAATCATGTCCCATTGAGAAAGTGCTTGGAAATTGTTTATGCCTGATAAGGTTGAATGAAACTTCAGGCACCTGGTCGTCGATATATGATTTTAGCTCATAAACCGTGATCTTTGAATCGGCAGGTGCACCATCAGCCTTACCGTTAAGAGCCTCAAGCAGAACATATGTGAATACTCCATGTCCCAGGCTTTTTATTTCAGCCGATTGCTGTTCGCTTTCCGATGAAGCCATCACATGAACCCCGGAACTCCGTGAGAGCTGAGCCAGAGCTTTTTCCTCCGAAGCACCACGCATTGCAAGTGTCTCAACAGAGCTCCCGGAATGGCAGGCATCTATAAAAACAACTTGCTTTAATGCCGGAAGCATCTTGAATTTTTCCTGTAATTCATTAACACGAAGTGCATCCTGGAGCTTATCCTGCTGATACATTCCTGTTATTTCCGAAGTGATAAAATAGAAAATCCCTCCGTCAGTACTGCCATGCCCTGCATAAAAGAATACAAAAACATCTTCTTTCTTCATAGCTCCGCTTATCTCATCAATTGTTGAAAGGATCTTTGTTTTGGTTGCATTTCCGTCAAACAAGGTAAAGGAATGTATTTTATTAAAAAGTTTCTCTCCCCTCGAATTTATAAATGCCGCAAAAGCCTGGGCATCAGGGCGTGCATACGTCAGGGTAAGGTTCTCATTCTGATATTTGTTAATCCCGATGCTAAGTAAATAACAATCGGAACTTTTTTGTAATCCCTTATAAATGAGATTTATACTTTTTTGTACAGATTCAATATCACCGTTGCTGAAAGCAGAAACTGATATTTCATTTCCCCCGGGAACAAGGTTAAGACTGAAGGTCTTCATGGCATACTGACCCTTCTTTGTCATCCTCTTAAGATCGGAAGCATCAACTTCCTGCCGTTTACCGTTATGCATCACTTTTAATTCCTTCACCCCACCCCCCTGGTTTGTTATCTTCACCATTAATGATGCAATGGAGCTTTCCATTACTGATCCGTTTTCAGGGAGGATTATCTCCACCCCGGGAGGCGGAGATTTCTCAATGGCCTGTACAACATTCTGCCTGAAGGCTGTAGTATTGTCTCCAAAGGCTTCGGTATACAGCCCGGGCCGGAAGAATTCATTAAAGAACTGCCCGATGGAATAGACCTCTGTACCCTTCACGAATGATATTGAATTGAAAGCGCCTTCAGAGGCATCGAAATACCCATACGGATTCTTTATGAACCAGTCGTTTTCGTTCAGAAATACCATTGACACTATTTCTCTTTTACCGGGCAGGTCCCATATCCTTATTGATCCGTCGCGACTTCCGGAAATAATATACTGAAGATCTTTTGTAATATTTACATCTCCCACTCCGCCCTGGTGACCGGCCAGTTCACAGATAATTGCTCCCGTCGTTGCATCCCATTGCTTAACAAGGAAATCATCGCCTCCTGATACGATATATTTTCCTGAAGGATCATATTTTGCATTATAAACGCCGCCCTGATGTGCCCTTATCCTTAAAACCTGCAAGCCGGAATAAAAATCCCATACCCTGATCGACCCATCCCAGCCCGATGTTATTATCCTGTCTCTATCAGGATTAAGATTGATGGAATTTACCAGATCGGTATGTCCTGTAAAAATCCTTATTTCCTGTCCGGTATCTATTTCTGTGAGCTTAAGCTTTTTGTCAAGTCCGGCTGAAATAAAATAGACCCCGTTGGGTGAGAATTTCACCTGGTAAACACCCATTCTTTCATGTGGAGATACAGCCTGTATCCTTCTGCCGGTTTCGATATCCCATATATACACATATCCACCCCAGTCGGCTGTTGCAAGCATTTTACCATCTGCACTGATATCTACTGAAAATATGGCAAGTTTTTCATCCCTGAATCTTATTGTCTGCACTGAATCTCCCGTTTCCACATTCCAGACAATGGCTTTACCGTCGAGGCCTCCGGTGGCAAGGTATTTCCCGTCAGGGCTGAAGCAGAGGCTTATCACCATGCTTTTATGCCCTTTCAATGTTGTAAAGACCCTGCCTGTTTTAAAATCTATGAGCTTTGCATTGTTTCCCGTTCTGCCAACAGCAATAAATCTTCCGTCGGGGCTCAGTTTTGCTTCATTTACAAGTGCCGCCCAGTGCATGTATGAATCTGACAGTATCCGCTCATCAACCTGGTTTAAATACCCTTCCAGTGACATTATTTTATCCCCGGAAGTTATATCCCAAATCTCTGCAGTTCGTTTCTCACTACCTGTCATCAGATGTTTTCCATCAGTGCTTATTGTAACTGACAGGGTTTTATTCTGTGAATAGTCTCCTGCCTGTGTAAGCATTTTACCCGTCTTAATCTCCCAGACCTTTGCTACGCCATATTCAATAGCAGCAACATATCGCCCATCATTACTGATCGTTAAACCTTCGAGAGAACCTCCACGGCCATAGAATTCCCTGACCAATGCTCCGGAAGAACGATCAAACATCTTTATGGAATCTGTTCGGGATGTAAATATGTATTTATTGTCAGATGTTATCTTCGCCTCAGCTATACAGGAGGTACAGGATGTCCTCGTTTTCTTGAATTTCTTTATCTCATCTCCTGTTTTTGCATCCCACAGTATTGCAGTGTTATCGCCCACACCGGCAATAATAAATTTACCATCACTGCTGTAAGCAACGGATCTTGCTTCAGCATAAGTGAATCCCCGGGCTGATAAAAGATCTTGTGGCAGGGCTGTAAATTCACGAGTTTTTTCACCGGTATTGATATCCCGGACCGAGACACCGGATTTTCTGCTGCCTGCTACGATTTGTGACCCGTCAGGATGAAATGATGCACAGGTGAATCTGTCATCGGGTGGCTTAATTTTGCTGGTCATCTTCCCCGAAGCCATGTCCCAGATCATTATTGTTCCATCGTCACTGAGGGAAAGAATGGCATTTCCCTGCCGGTTAAACTCAACGTGTG
>CAZKWD010000343.1:0-3003 GCA_964556175.1 uncultured Rikenellaceae bacterium | reverse complement strand
CAAACAGGTTGAAGTTTCTCAGGAAACTGGAACGAAGGCCTGTATTCATTCACAAAAACTGTTCGGGATGCCTGGAATGTATTAAGATTTGTCCTGTAAATGCAATAACCATGCACCCGATAAAGGAGAATCATGTTGTATTGACTGACAGTAAATGTATCAGGTGTTTTTGCTGCAGTGAAGTATGTCAGAGCAATGCTGTTGAGATCCGGAGAAAGCTCTTTTAAACGTCTATTTTAGCGTATTTTGCGTGTGTCTCAATGAATTCCCTTCGCGGAGGTACCTCGTCACCCATGAGCATCGAAAATATATGATCGGCTTCAGCGGCGCTTTCAATTGTTACCTGTCTCAGTGTCCTTGTTTCCGGATTCATGGTAGTCTCCCAGAGTTGCACTGCATTCATTTCACCGAGACCTTTGTACCTCTGTATTGAAACAGATGATTCCTTTCCCTGTCCCATCTCTTTTACTGCAGCTTCCCTTTCCTCCTCTGACCAGCAATAACGCTCTGCTTTTCCTTTTTTAAGCAGGTAAAGGGGAGGTGTGGCAATAAAAAGATTTCCTCCACGGATAAGGTCCTGCATATACCTGAAAAAGAAGGTCATAATAAGTGTGGTGATATGAGAGCCATCGACATCGGCATCGGTCATTATTATTATTTTATGATAGCGCAGTCCTGAAATATTGAGAGCTTTACTGTCTTCATCGGTTCCTATTACGACACCCAGGGCAGTAAAGATATTTTTTATCTCCTCGCTCTCATATATTTTGTGGTGCATGGCCTTTTCAACATTCAAGATTTTCCCGCGCAGAGGCAGTATTGCCTGGAATCGACGGTCACGGCCCTGTTTTGCTGTTCCGCCTGCAGAGTCACCCTCAACAAGGTAAATCTCGCAGTTGGCAGGGTCTCTGTCGGCACAGTCAGCCAATTTTCCCGGAAGTCCTGAACCGGAAAATTCGTTTTTACGTTGAACGAGCTCCCTGGCTTTACGTGCAGCATGGCGGGCAGTGGCTGCCAGGATCACTTTCTGCACTATCACTCTCGCATCTCTTGGATTCTCTTCAAGGTAATTGGTAAGCATTGTGCTTACTGCCGTATCAACTGCCCCCATTACCTCAGAGTTTCCGAGTTTGGTCTTTGTTTGTCCCTCAAACTGAGGTTCTGCAACCTTTATTGATATAACTGCAGTTAGTCCTTCGCGGAAGTCATCGCCGTTAATGTCGAACTTAAGCTTGGATGTAGCTCCTGAATCTTCTGCATATTTTTTGAGCGTCCTGGTTAGTCCCCTCTTGAATCCTGCAAGGTGTGTGCCGCCTTCAATAGTATTAATGTTGTTTACATAGGAGTGTACATTCTCAGAGAATGAGTTATTGTACTGGAGAGCGATCTCAACCGGTATTTCGGTTTTATCGTAAGTTATATGAATTGTTTTTTCAATGATCTTTTCCCTTGTTGCATCAAGATATTCTACAAATTCCATAAGTCCAAGCTCTGAACGGAACTCTTCATATCTTGGCATTCCGCCGTTACCATTCTCAATCAGCTCCCTCATGTCCTTGATTGTGAGAAGAATTCCCTTGTTAAGAAATGCCAGTTCCTTCAAACGGGCTGCAAGGATCTCAAAATTAAATTCTGTGGTCTGGAATATTGTATCATCAGGCTTGAAGGTAACTATCGTGCCTGATTTGTCGGCTTTACCGATAGTTTTCACCTCTGTTACAGGTTTTCCCTTCTCATAATCCTGTCTGAAGACTTTCCCTTCCCTCATGACTATGGCTGAAAGATGTGACGAGAGTGCGTTCACACATGAGACACCTACACCATGGAGCCCCCCCGAAACCTTATAGGAATCCTTATCAAATTTACCTCCGGCATGAAGGAGCGTCATCACAACTTCGAGGGCTGATTTCTTTTCCTTTTCCATTATTCCCGTGGGAATACCACGTCCATCATCGGTCACGGTAAGAGAACCATCCTCATTTATTACAACCTCAATTTTATAGCAATAGCCAGCGAGAGCTTCATCAATGGAATTATCAATAACCTCATATACAAGATGATGTAAACCTTTTAATCCAATATCCCCAATATACATTGCAGGTCTCTTCCTTACAGCTTCAAGGCCTTCCAGCACCTGGATACTCTCTGCCGAGTAACCTTCCCGCAATTTCTTTTCTTTTTCGCTCATTATTTTTCTTTTATGTTACAGATCATATTATACACCCACTGAAGATAAACTCTTTTCTTCTGTCCAACTGACAATAAAAATGCTTTTCGGGGGAAATATTTTTAATATACGCCAGCACTTAAAAAGTACCTCTCCTCACGTGTCGTAAATAACTGATCCCATGTAATTTAATTAACTTCACAAATATAGTGCTTTTTAACTGTATTTTTATTTAAATAATGTTAAAATTATGCACAATTTTGTTTAGAAATTAACAGGAAGAATTTCTAAAGACTATATGTAAACCCAACCAGACCCATAAATCTCTGCGAGGGATAATATGCCCATTCGTAATATTGTTTGAATGCGATATTGTCCAGTTTAAGCCAGAACGACAGTATTTTGGTATACCTGTATTCTGCACTGAAGTTCAGGTTCACATAAACCGGTTCCTCTAACTTGTATAAACTTACTCCAAAAAAAGGATCTAAATTAGTAACAAGGAGATTTCGCTTACCCATGGCTGTTACATCCAATCCGGCTATTATTTTATCCCTCAGATTGTATTTAATCCCTATCCTACCATCCCAGTCGGGTTTGTTCCATGGGAACTCAATAACCGATAGTGTATATTTATACCAGTTTGCGCTTCCGTTAAACATAAACTGATCGTTGATCCTACCGGTCATTTCGCCATGTATCTGAAGTAGTTCTCCATCGTCACTCAGCGTTCCGAAATAATTGCCAAATTGCAGTGCGCCAAAACCGCCCGGAAAGCCCAGATTGGTGAAAAACAGCATATCGTTAATAAATGAATATGAGGCAGATACAAGGTA
>CAZKWD010000342.1:0-3004 GCA_964556175.1 uncultured Rikenellaceae bacterium | reverse complement strand
AAGGCATTGACCTGAATGGACACGACCAGTGGGTGGAAGTCTACAGGGATGAAGCCCTGGAAATTGACGGAGACCAGCTTACACTTTCTCTTTGGGTATTCCCAAGGTCTCTCAGTAGCTCTGCAGGTACTCTTATTACAAAAGGAAATAATCAATTCGGACTCCAGCAGATTGGTAAAGATTTTCTTGAGTTTTATGTTACAACAAGTGCCAGGGAAACGGTAAAGATTTCACTGCCTGAAAACTGGGAAAACAACTGGCACTTTGTGACGGCAAATTATAACGGTAAGGCAATCTTTATTACCATCGATGATACAGAAAGCGAGCGAAAAGCTGTTACAGGCAACATAAGAAATACACCATTTCCGGTGAATATAGGGCGGAATGTTGAGATTCAAGGGCAGGAAACGTATGTTTATATATGCGATGCTGTAATTGACCAGGCAGCTATTTTTGATAAATATGTTGACGAAAGATCACTTAAGTCACCATCTGTCGATCTGAAAAAAGAGGCTGCCCTGTGGCTCGATTTTGAAGAAATGACCACGAAGGGTGAGTTCTTCAGCTATGGGATAGGAGCGAGGACTTATGGTGCTATATGGCCCGACCGCCGGCCGCAACCCGAAATGTGGCAGATAAAAAAATCAGGACAGCCCGTAACCGTAAAGCTATTATCAGATGAGAAGGGTATTGTGAAAATAACCAACAGGTATCTCTTTACGAACCTGGACGAATTAAAAACAATATGGATGTTATGTGCTGATAATGAGGTTATTGAAAAAGGAGAATTAGTGCCGGATATTGCTCCACAGGAATCGGGTAAGCTAAGTATTCCTTTTCATAAGCCGGAATTTAAAGAGGGTGTTGAATACCGCCTGTTGTTAAGCTTCCGGCTTAAAGAAGAGACAGTATGGGCTGACGCAGGATTTGAAATTGCATGGGAAGAGCTTAAACTGCCATGGTACAAGCCTGTTACAGATACTGAGAAACCAACCTTCCGATCCCTGACAGTAAACGAGGATGATGGATCTCTTACCATAACCGGTGAGGATTTCAGATATGTTTTTGACAGGAAAAAGGGCTTCCTGGTATCATTGCAGGTATCAGGCAGGGAGATGATAAAGAGGGGTGCTCAGCTTAATGTATGGCGTGCACCGCTGGCAAATGAAACTGATGAATGGACATTCTGGTCATCAAACTCCAAGCACAGGTCCGACATCTTCGGACGCTGGGCCGGAACGGAATGGTATGCATCGGGGCTTCATGAGCTTCAGCTTATTCCTGAAAGTTTTAATTTCGAGATCATTGATGATCAGCATATTGAAGTCAATATCAGGAGTATACATAAACTTGCCACGGGCAGGGGAGCCTTCCTGAGCCGCTTCAGATACACCATTTCAGGATCAGGTGAAATTATTATCGATCATTCAGTAATACCCAACGGAGATATGCCATCATGGCTTCCGCGGGTAGGAACTGACTGGATACTCGCCAAAACACTCGAAAATGTAGAATGGTATGGACGAGGTCCCGGGGAAAACTATCCCGACAGGAAAAGCGGCTATAAGACAGGGATTTTCAAATCAACTGTGAGTGAAATGTATGAACCCTATCTCATTCCGCAGGATTATGGTCTGAGGACAGATAACAGGTGGGTCAGGATCACTGATAAGGAAGGATTTGGACTTGAATTCAGCGGCAACAAACTGTTCAACTTCAATGCATATCCTTTTTCAACTGATAACCTGACAAAAGCCCTTTATACTTACCAGCTCCAGCCGGCTGACTGTATTACTTTTAATTTTGATTATGCTACAAGCGGTGTCGGATGTACTGCTATATCAGTATTTCCTGAATATCAGGTGATGCCGCAGAGATATGATTTCACAATTTACATCAGGCCGGTAAGATAATTTTCCAGCTATCCCTTATCAGGATATCATGATAGCTATTGCCTGAAACATGTCATCCGTTAAGCCATAACAGCAATCCGTAAAACAGAATGTACGTTTGTTTAACGAAAGGTTTAACTTAACATTGAATTTGACCTGATCTTTATTATTACTGAAGAATTATTTGATTGATTTCGAAATAGTTATTTTTTATAACATTTTTGTACAAGAGGGAATGATATGAAAGCTCTGAGGATTATATTACTATTGAGCCTGATATTTGGTTTGAGTATACCAGATTGTGAATCACAGTCAGTTAAATCAACTATCAGGATGAAAATACCTTCCTTTATGAAGGGAGACATTTCCACGATCAATGAACTGACAGAAGCAGGAACGAAATATCTTTCATCAACAAAGCACCCAAATCTCGAAAACGCGAAAGCATGCATCGATTCGGCACTTTATTTATGTGAGAAGGGCAAAATTGAAATCCCGGCAAACCTGCATCTTCTTATGGCAACATATAATTTTATAATAGGTGATTATCTTAATGCATCAGCAGAAGGGACACTCGCTATGGAGAAGGCTGAAAGAAATGGTGAACATGAAGTGCTTGTAAGATCATTGTATTTACTGGGATCATACTATTTACGTAGCGGATTTTTTAGTGAGAGTTTAAGTTATTATACACGGGGGATAGATATTGCTAAGCGGAAGGGATTGAAAGGATTGATACAAAGAGGATATGGTGGCCATGCTGATGTTTATAATTCCATGGAAAATACAATAGAATATGAGAATTCATTAAAGAAAATGATAGAGGCATCACTGGCAGTAAATGATTCAGTTACTGCTTTAAGGGGATTCTATTATTATGGTACACTTAAGGGAGAAGAAAGCTGGGATTTAAAGCTTGCCGATTCATTACTGACCAGATCTTACGAACTTGCTGTGGCACTCAAAGATACAGTGATTATCTCAAGATCCCTGGGTAACCTGGGGTTTGCTTACTATCTTGCACAGGATTATAAAACTGCCCTCTCCCTGTATGACAAATCGATTCAATATTGTAAAGTAACAAATGACATTATAATGCTTTCCAATGCTTA
>CAZKWD010000341.1:0-3011 GCA_964556175.1 uncultured Rikenellaceae bacterium | reverse complement strand
AAAAAATCCTCTCCCCTCTTCACGGAGGGGATTTTTTTTAAAATGGTTTTATCATGATACATGTAGAAAAACCCTCGGAGCAAAAGCTTGATGATCTGAATGTCAGATCATGGCCAATATGGGAAAAGGAGGTATCGGAATTTCCCTGGGTATATGACGAAACAGAGACTTGCTATATCCTTGAAGGTGAGGTTGTTGTAACACCAAATGACGGAAACCCGGTAAAATTCGGAAAAGGAGATCTTGTTATCTTCGATGAAGGACTGAAGTGCCGCTGGAAAATCATTAAGGCAGTAAGGAAACACTATAAATTCGGATAAAAAGCTTTTAACCACGGAGTTTCACAGAGTTAAAACGGAGTAACACGATTTTAATACTTCGTGTAACTCCGTGTCTGTCTGAGCGAAGCGAAGACCCGTGCAACTCTGTGGTTAAATGGTCTTTAGAAATCCATTTCAACAACGGTAATTCCCGATCCGCCCATATCAACGTGTTCATCACGGAATGACTTCACTATATCGACAGTATCAAGGTAATCCCTTACAAGCTGTCGCAGGATGCCATTTCCCTTACCATGAAGGATCCTCAGGTTTTTATGTTGAACCATCAACGCATCATCAATAAGGTCACGAACCCTGCTTATTGCTTCATCTCCCCTTGCTCCCCTTATATCTATTTCAGGTTTGAAATTAAGCTTTCTTTGAGATAATACCGGATCTGTTTCCCTGAATACCTGACCTGATTTCAGACTCTTTTTTAGCTCAGCCTTGCTTATTCTCTCAACCCTGTCCTGTGAAACCTGAAACCTGTAACTACCTGATTCTACCAGTACCATTTTACCTTTGATTTCAATGACCTCTCCTGAAGCCATGGTATCAATCATCCTTACGGCATCTCCGGCTTTCAAAGGTTTTTCCTTTGTGTCCTGATCATCGGTTCCGGCAGGTTTTTCCTTCGACTTAAACCTCCTTGCCTTATGAGCCATGGCGGCCACTTTCTTCTCTGCTTCCGACTCTTTTATCCCGGTCTCCTCAACAACATTATCCCTGAATTTCTCAAGCTGCTTACGAACATCCTTTGTTTTTTCTTTTTCAGCCTGCGACTCTTTTATCTGGCGTATGGTATTCTCAATCATTCGGTTTGATTCCTTCAACAGGTTTTGTGCCTCATCCTTAGCCTTTGCAATGATCTCTTTTCTGAGCGACTTTGCACCAGACAGTTCTTTCTCATATTCCTCTATCAGCTCTTCAAGCCTCTTCTCATGATGCCTTATGTTCTGCCGTTTTGTTTCCCAGTATCTTTTGTCGCGGGCTATATCTTTCAGGTGCCTGTCATATTTTATATTCTTCACTCCTGCTTTTCCTGATGCTACATTGAGTATTTCTTCGGGAAGACCTATCTTCCGTGCTATTTCAAAAGCAAAGGAGCTGCCCGGTTTGCCGATATAGAGCTGGAACAGGGGCTGCATGAGATGGTTATCGAAGGCCATGGCTCCGTTTACTATTCCCTCCGTCAGTGAGGCAAAATGCTTAAGGTTGGTATAATGGGTGGTCAGTACTCCGAATACTTTTTTTCTGTTAAACTCCCCCAGAATAGCTTCGGCAATTGAGCCTCCGAGCATTGGCTCCGTTCCTGTGCCGAATTCATCGATCAGTATCAGGCTTTTATCTCCGCTGTTTTTGAGGAAGTACTTCATGTTGATAAGGTGAGAGCTGTATGTACTGAGGTCATTTTCAATACTTTGCTCATCACCTATATCTATAAGGATATCTTTGAATACCCCTGTTTCAGAACCCTGATCCACCGGGATAGTAAGTCCGCATTGCACCATATACTGGAGTAATCCTACCGTCTTAAGGCATACCGATTTCCCTCCGGCATTGGGGCCGGAGATGACAAGAATTCTGTTTTCTTCATCGAGTTGAATATCAAGCGGAACTACTTTCCTGCCGGCAAGCTTTTCGAAAGTCATTGACAGCAGCGGATGCACTGCCTGTTTCCAAATAATTAATGGATTTCCGGAAATGGCAGGGATAATTGATTTATGATAGTTACCGAACATTGCTTTTGCCCTCAAAAAGTCAATTTCACCCAGGAAATCATTTGATGCGAGAAGATCGTCTATGTATGGTCTTATATTATTGGCAAACAGTGTTAAAATTTTCACAATCTCCCTCTTTTCCTCATATTCAAGTTCGATTATGTCGTTGTTAATCCCCACTATCTCCTCAGGTTCAATAAATACCGTTTTCCCGGAAGCAGACTGATCATGGATCAACCCTTTGATCCTTCTTTTATCGTATGCGCTTACCGGTATCACTCCTCTTCCGTTACGAACTGATGCGACAGTGTCACCGTCAACAATTCCTTCTGTCTGAGCCTGTTTAAGTATCGCATTGAGACGTCTGGATGCCTGGGTGGATTTTGAGGCGATCTCTGATCTGATCTCTTTAAGCCTCGGTGATGCATTATCCTTGATGGCTCCGTGTCTGTCTATGATCCTGTCTATTGAATCGAGGACATAAGGATAGGTTTTTACAGAACTGCACATTTTCCGAAGGACAGGATATTTTGATTCTTCCCTGTTCCTGAAGAAGTTAAGGATTGATTTTACTGTTTCAAGAGACCTTTTCAGGTCAAAAAGCTCTCTCACCTCAGAAAAGGTGCCCTCAATCCTGATCTTATTAAGACAATCGGAAAAATTGTAATAATTATCTGACGGAAAGTTCTCCTCGAATTTAAGAAGCTGCTGGAATTCATTTGTTGCTGACAATTTGCCTCTTACAGAGTCAATATTATCGTCAAACCTGATTTTTCTAACCATCTCAATGCCCATAGAACTGAGGCATAGTTCCACAAGGAGCTCTCTTATCCGGTCGAAGCCGATCTTGGATTCGAAGTTATCGGGGTAAATCATAACAAAATAAAAGATAAAAGACAAAAGTAAAAAGATAAAAGTATAAAATTAAATAAATCCCCTCCTGGCTTTGCTCACCGAATCCGCCAACTGG
>CAZKWD010000340.1:0-3011 GCA_964556175.1 uncultured Rikenellaceae bacterium | reverse complement strand
GTTCCAACAAATTTGATCTTTCTTTTTGAAATATCACTTTTACGGTTTGCAGCTGATTCTTTAATTTTCCCCTGTATGAATCCTTTTTTCAGTGAGTCAAGAAATCCTCCGTGTGATTCGGTCTCCAGGAACAGCTTCCATGCATTATCTGCCATCAAACTGGTAAGATTTTCGATATAATATGATCCTGATACTGAATCAGCAACCTTGTCGAAATATGATTCTTCCTTCAGGATGAGTTGCTGGTTACGTGCTATCCTTTCAGAAAATTCGTTAGGCTCCCTGAAAACCACGTCAAAAGGCTCGACCGTAAGAGAATCTGTTCCTCCCAGGATGGCAGCCATTGCCTCAGTCTGTGTTCTTAGGATGTTTATATGGGAGTCATACAGGGTTTTGTTCCATCTGCTTGTTACACAATGTATCTCCATCCTGGCAGATTCATAATTACCCGGCATAAATCCATTCATGACCGCTGACCATAGCAGGCGGGCTGCTCTCAGTTTGGCAATTTCCGGAAAGAAATTTGATCCTGTTCCGAAGGAGAACCTGATCGAAGATGCTGCCACATCTGCACCAATTCCTCTTTCAATAAGCTGCGATACATATTCTGCCCCCATTGATATCGCGAAACCAAGTTCCTGTACAAGATCTGATCCTGCATTGCAAAAATTTGATGCATTGATATGTATTGCCTTGAAACCGGGAAGAGGAGAGGTCATCCCTGCCACATCGGCCAGATAATCAAATCCTTTTTCAACAGGGATACAGAGTGTACCATTCAGAATTAACCTGCTTAACGGATCTGTTTCTATAGCACCGGTTATTTTTTGTGGATCTGATTTGGTTTTATTTATATAATTCAGTAAATATTCTACGATCTCTTTTGCCCTTCCGTTGGGGAGGAAGTTTAGTTCGACAAATTCAGGATAGATGTATCTAAGCAAAGAATCAAAATTCTTTTCGTTTAAAGATTCCGGATCATCAATTATAAAACCCAACGAATCAACACCTTTCATTAATATCTCAACCGCTTTCCTGTTCGCTTCCGAATAATCCTTTACCGTTATGTCTTGCCTTATTTTCCAGGCATTATTACCTGTTTTATTACCTCTTAAATAGGGGAACTCACCGGGAAGAGAGTCAATATATTTAAGGTTTTCGGTATCCTCCTGCATGTAGAACGGCATCACCTCGAATCCTTCTCCTGTTTTCCATACCAGTTTACTATTGAAATCGGCCTCTTTTAGGTCGGCACTTATTTTATCCAGCCATTCTTTTTTACTTACTGGAGGAAATTGTTCAAACAGCTTTTTTCTCTTTATCATTCCGGTATTCTGGTAATAATCTGGCGCAAAATAACTATTTAACCTGAAAATCAGTTCATGAATTTTATCATTTCTGCAGGATGCCAGACACTGATTATTTCCCTCCAAACTCCATCAGGTATGATTTTATGAAATCGTTCAGATCGCCGTCAAGTACAGCCTGGACATTACTGGTCTCATGTCCTGTGCGAAGATCTTTTACCATTTTATATGGGTGCAGCACATAGGATCTTATCTGGGAGCCCCATTCTATTTTTTTCTTCTGGCCTTCGATCTTTGCCATCTCCTCCATTCTTTTCCTCAGCTCAAGTTCATATAGCTGCGATCGGAGTATTCGCATTGCATTCTCCTTATTATTTAGTTGGGACCTGGTCTCCTGGTTTTCGATCACAATTCCTGTAGGATGATGCCTCAGCCTCACGGCGGTCTCTACTTTATTGACATTCTGTCCGCCTGCACCGCTTGAGCGGTAAGTTTCCCATGTAATATCGGAAGGATTTATCTCTACTTCGATGTTGTTTTCAACAAGCGGTGAAATAAATACTGATGCAAAGGTTGTCTGGCGCTTCCCCTGTGCATTAAAAGGAGATATTCTTACAAGACGATGAACGCCGTTTTCGCTTTTCAGGTAGCCATAAGCCTGTTCCCCGTCGATTTCAATGGTTACTGATTTTATACCTGTCTCATCACCCGGTTGAAAATCAAGCTCTTTTGTTTTATATCCATTTCTTTCAGCCCAACGGAGGTACATTCTCATCAGCATTTCTGCCCAGTCGTTGCTTTCGGTGCCTCCCGCACCTGAATTTATCTTCAGTATAGCTCCGAACTGATCCTCTTCCTTTTGCAGCATATTGCGTACTTCAAGGTCTTCTATCAACGCCAGGCATGTATCATACTGGTTATCAAGATCCTGTTCAGTTGCTTCACCCTCCCTGAAAAAATCATTAATCACAGTTAGGTCATCTACTGCGATACTGACCTTTTTAAACTGGTTGGTCCAGCTTTTTAATGTTGAAATGCTTTTAAGGAGCTCTTCCGCCTGCTTTGGATCGTTCCATAAACCTTCTTCCTGCGATATTTGCTCCTTTTCCGAAATGAGTTTCAGTTTACCATCGATGTCAAAGATACCTCCTTAACGCATCACGGCGTTCCGATAACTCTTTTATTTGTTCGTGAGTGATCATAATATTGTTTTTGACAAAATTAGTTATTTAAAAGGTTTATTTTTGCCGAGATCAAAAATAAGTATGTTAAAACTGATCTCTTTTCTAAGGCCATTTGCATTATACCTGCTAATTACATGGATAGTTGCGATCCTTGTTATCTCATCGATCCCTTCAATACCCGTTTTAAAGATACACACTGATAATGCAGATATAAGACTTGACTATCTGATTCATTTTCTTGAATACGGGTCGCTTGCATTCCTGACATATCTCTCATTTTCCGGAAAGGATTTCAATATGTCATATTTAAAATATTTAATCCTTACCGTTTGCCTCATTCTTTTTGCCGTGGCTGATGAATCTCACCAGATCATTATCCCGGGAAGAACTTTCAATCCGAAAGACATTATAAGCAACATTATCGGCATTGTGGGCGGATTGGTATTTTGTTTAGTGGTTTTCAGGAAGATAGCTAAACCCTCAACATCAATATGAAATCTTCTTTTTTAAAAAGAGTATT
>CAZKWD010000339.1:0-3015 GCA_964556175.1 uncultured Rikenellaceae bacterium | reverse complement strand
TATAATTGGAAGATAATTTCAAATTTCAGATTTCAGATTTCAAATTATATAAGTATTGAATCTGGAATTTGGAATTTTGAATCTATTTATTTTACTTTTCCGACAAAACTCTTCTGATATTCTTCCCAGTTGGTCTTTTTATATGCCTTATCTGCGAAGAAACTCAACAGCGGTTCCATCTCTTTAGCCGGTCTGTATCCAGGTACCGGGGAGACTCCCAGTTTATCATCTTCCATGGTAAGGAAAACTACTGTCGGGTAAGACAATTGGCCATTAAGCAGGGCAACAGCAAGCTGATGAGCTCTCCCGGCTTTGCCATCATTGATAAAATTCTGTCCAAGGAAAGTAACCGACTCTTTATCCTCTGCATCGAATTTAACGGGATAGAACTTTGTATTCAGTATCTCGGCTATTACCGAGTTTGCAAATGTATCCTGGTCCATTCTCTTGCACCAGCCGCACCAGTCGGTGTAAGTGTCAATAAATAAGGGACGCGGGGACTCTTTCATGAGTTTCTCAGCCTCCTGTATGGTATACCATTTTACTTTATTGTTTGTAGTGAGTTCAGGTTTTTGTGCAAAAGCTGTTATGACAGCAAGCAAGATCAATATTAATAACAGTGTTCTTTTCATTATGTATTATTTGAATTCAGGATTTCTGCAAAAATAAAATATTATCAATCAAAAATAGCTCCGTAAATCTGTATTTAACATATTAGTAACAATTAAGTCATATTTAAGTTCATTCATTATGACATTATCATTTTTTTACATCCGATTTATTTTTTTACATTTACCGATCAAAAAAAAATCACTGGATAAGTAAATAGATGGAAACAATAAGAAAATCTCTGCGTGACTCAAAGACTGCCCGCTGGTTTGCATTAGCAATGATCTCATTTACAATGCTGTGCGGGTATTACCTCACTGATGTGATGGCTCCTCTGAAGCCTCTTCTTGAAAAGGAACTTCTGTGGAATAGTACCGAATTCGGATTTTTCACAAGTGCTTATGGCTGGTTCAATGTATTTCTTCTGATGCTGATTTTAGGGGGCATCATACTCGATAAAATGGGTGTGAGGTTCACGGGGAAAATGGCAACAATGATCATGGTAGTTGGTACTGCCATCAAATATTGGGCAATAACAACTCATATGCTTGACGGGCATCAGTTTTTGGGGATGAAGTCACAGGTTGTCTTTGCCGGATTAGGTTATGCAACATTTGGTGTTGGTGTCGAAATAGCAGGGATAACGGTTTCAAAGATCATCGTTAAATGGTTCAAGGGAAAAGAGATGGCTCTCGCTATGGGACTGGAAATGTCTACTGCCCGTATCGGTACCACTCTTGCTGTTGCCACCTCCATTCCTATTGCGAATGCATTAGGCGGAGTATCCAAACCTGTTCTGTTGGCTCTGATACTTCTGTGTATTGGTATGGTCTCTTTCTTTCTTTATACAATAATGGATAAGAAGCTTGATAAAGCGATTGCTGATGAAGGTCTTGAAGAAGTAGAAGAGTCATTCAAGTTCAAAGATTTCGTATTCATTATAACCAATAAAGGCTGGTGGCTGATAGCAATTCTATGCCTGCTATTTTATTCAGGTGTTTTCCCTTTTATCAAGTTTGCGACAGATCTAATGATAAATAAATTTCACGTGGCTGAGAAATATGCAGGATTGATCCCGGGCATGCTTACTGTGGGTGCCATTGCCTTAACGCCATTATTTGGAAATGTCTATGACCGCAAGGGAAAGGGAGCTTCAATCATGATACTCGGTGCATTTCTTCTGCTCTTTGTACATGTTATGTTCTCGATACCGGCACTCAATGCTTCGCCAATTGCAATCATACTAATTATAATACTTGGAATTGCTTTTTCGCTTGTGCCGTCAGCAATGTGGCCGTCAGTTCCGAAAATCATACCTGAAAAACAGCTGGGTACTGCATTTGGAATGATATTCCTTGTACAGAATATCGGCCTCTCACTGGTGCCGCTGCTGATCGGCAGGGTTCTCGATAAATACTGCATATCAGGTACCCGTATGCTGGATGGTGTTGAAGTATCAAATTATAACTATACCATACCGATGATTATCTTCTCCTGCTTTGGATTGTTGGCAATACTGTTTGCCTTTCTCCTTAAGGCTGAAGACAAGAAAAAAGGCTACGGTCTGGAAATGCCGAATATCAAGAAATAACTGATCCGATATAAACTGTATCTTATTTTAATTCAGCCAGTTAAAAATAAAGTACATAAATGCTCCAATTAATCCTGATACCGGGATGGTAAATATCCATGCAATGAATATTTTCCCGGTTACTCCCCATTTAACGGCTGAAGCACCTTTGCGTGCACCAACACCCATTATTGCACCTGTAATTGTATGAGTAGTGCTTACGGGGATTCCCCAGTGTGTTGCTACGAAAATAGACAAAGCTCCTGCAGTTTCTGCACAGAATCCTTCAAATGGTTTGATCTTTGTAATTCTTTGTCCCATAGTCTTTACAATTCTCCATCCTCCAAACAGAGTTCCAAGTGCAATAGCTCCCTGGCATGATATTACAACCCAAAATGGTATATCCGCATCTTGTGAAACAATCCCTTTTACAATAAGTGCCAGTAGTATTATTCCCATAGATTTCTGAGCGTCATTCGCACCATGACCAAGGCTGAATGCCGAAGCTGAGACAAGCTGCAATCGCCGGAATATTTTATCAATTCTGGCAGGTTGTATTTGCCTGAATATCCACATGATAATTATTGATAGAATATATGAAAACAACATTCCCAGAGCAGGTGCAATGAAAATGAAAGCAACAATTTTGATAACTCCTGAAGAAATAACTGATCCAAATCCTGAGTTTGCCACGGCAGCTCCTATTAAACCTCCAACAAGGGTATGTGAGGAACTGGAAGGTAACCCCCACCACCAGGTAATAAGATTCCAGGTGATTGCAGCTATAAGCGCTGCCCCGACAACATTCAGATTTATAACATCCATTTCAACGACAC
>CAZKWD010000338.1:0-3021 GCA_964556175.1 uncultured Rikenellaceae bacterium | reverse complement strand
TATATCGAGCTTTCCATCTTTATCATAATCACCCCATTGTACAGAACTGAAATAACCCTTTATAAGATTTATGTTGGTTTGTTCTGTAAAGGTATTATCGCCGTTATTCCGGTAAACCATTGAAATATAATCGCTTTCAACTGAGCCGGAATGCCCGGTATGTAAAATATCCAGGTTTCCATCGTTATCGTAGTCACCCCAGGCAACTGAACCGTTATAAACTCCCTTTAGATTAATATCGGTCTGTTCAGTAAAGGTATTGTCCCCGTTGTTACGGTATATCCTGGACACATACTCAACGAAAATTGTGCCTGATTTTCCTGTCAGAATAATATCCAGATCGCCGTCATTATCATAATCACCCCAGTCTATGGAGCTATTTGAGACACCCCTGATATTTATTGCTGTCTGTTCTGTAAAAGTATTATCTCCATTGTTCCTGTAGATCTTACAGACAGGCAGATTATTACTGTTGGACCCTGTCAACAAGATATCCAGATTCGCATCATTATTATAATCACCCCATGCAGCTTCACTGTAAGAGACGCCCTGAAGTTCAATTCCGGTTTGTTCAGTAAAAGTATTATCCCCATTATTACGGTAGATTGAGGATATATAGTCGTTTGTAACTGATCGTCCTGTAAGCAGAATGTCGAGATAGCCATCGTTATCGTAGTCTCCCCAGGCTACTGAACCATGACAAACCCCTGATAGATTTATCCCTGTTTGTTCAGTAAAGGTATTATTACCGTTATTACGGCAGATCACTGAGACAGGAATATTATTATTATCAAGCCCTGTAATCAGTATATCAAGATAATTATCGTTATCATAATCACCCCATGCTGAAGAACTATTTGAAACACCCTTCAATATGATTGCATTTTGTGCTGCAAAATTGTTATCACCTGTATTCCTGTAGATTTTAGAATTTCCATTACCTGTTAATAAAATATCCAGGTCACCATCATTGTCATAATCTCCCGGGAGGAATGAACCACTATTAATGCCAATCAGACTTATACCACTCTGTTCAGCAAATGCACCTGTTTTAACTACAAGTGGATTCCCTTCTCCTTGAACATCTTCGTAATAGTCAAATCCTCCGTTGTTTTCTATTACAGTGAATATATAATCTGTTAATCCGTCCAGGTTTGTTATGGTAACATTATTTCCTGTTCCCTGATAGACACAATACCATCCTGTGGTATTAATTTGTGAACCGCTGCCAAATTTTGGATTTGCATCATAAGGAGTCCCGTCCTGAGGTACTGCAGTTCCACTGTTGCCTTTCTTGGCAAATACAAGACAATCAAATCCATTACCTCTGGTCCAGAACAGGTTAAGCCTTGATCCCTGAACATCATTTGCAAAGAGATGAGAAGCTTGTACCCATGAATAGAAATCGAAGGATTGCTCATTAGGAAACTCTCCGGGAGTAAATCCATTATCAATAGCCTGAACACTCCAGTAAAAATTGCCTATTCTTGGATTGCGGAGTACAAAGAGGGTATCAGATTGTGTATTACCCATAGCCGGAATGAGACGAATTCCAGCAGATAATGCCATTGGTGACAGAACATTATTAGATTCAGGTGAATCGCCAATACGTATATTGTAACTTACTCCTTTAACAGGTACACCATTGCGGAGTATCCTGTTCCAGCTTAAAATTACTGATGTATCGGTTACGGTACTTGATAATGAGGTTGGTTTTTCAAGAATACCTTTTAAGGTGGCACAATAATTACTATAGATTGCAGATGCTGCAAGCCCATTAATATCATTACCGGTTAATAAAACATCAAGCCTCCCGTCATTATTGTAATCGCCACAGGCTACTGAACCATTATAAATACTAATTAGGCTTATTCCTGACTGTTCCGTGAAAGAATTATCACCATTGTTACGGTACAATTTTGTAATGGCTCCAGAGGAGACTCCATTTGTGGTACCAGTAATGAGTATATCAGTATTACCATCGTTATCAAAATCACCCCATACGGAGGAACTATATGCAACTCCCTGAAGGATTATACCTGCCTGTTCAGTGAAACTATTATTGCCATTATTTCTGTATACTTTTGAAATGCTGTTACCTGTCAATAATATATCCAGGTAATCATCATTATCAAAATCAGCCCAGGAAGCTGAACTATAAGCCACCTCCTCAAGTACAATTTCTGTTTGTTCGCTGAAAGTATTGTCTTTGTTATTGAGGTAAATTTTTGATACAGGACCCGTAGTACTATTACCGGTTAATAATATATCCTGATAGCTGTCATTGTTATAATCGCCCCATGCCACTGAACTGTTATATACTCCCGTCAAATTTATATCTGTTTGTTGGGTAAATGTATAATTACCATTATTACGGTAAATCATTGATACAGGTTCCATACTTTTTAGCTGTCCGGTCAGCAATATATCGGGATAACCGTCATTATCGAAATCACCCCATGCTACAGAACCATAACTAACACCTGGTAATATTATAGCTGATTGTTCCGTAAAAGTGTTATTTCCTTCGTTTAGGAATATTTTTGAAATATTACTACCTGTAAGTAACAGATCAAGGTCATTATCATTATCATAATCTCCCCATGCTGAAGAGCTGTTTGTTACTCCCGGAAGGACTATCGTAGTCTGTTCTGTAAAAGAATTTTCGCCATTATTGTGGTATATTTTCGAGATTCCATTACCAGATAATAAGATATCAAGTCGACCATCATTATCATAATCTCCCCAAAGTGCAGTTCCGTTACTTATTTCCTCCAGTTCAATCCCGGTTTGTTCAATAAACAAATCTGTTTGAGTAACGAAAGGATTATTTTGTCCTTTCTGAGTATAGTATTCAGGTCCTTCATCGTACTCTATCACCTGGAAGATATAGGTTCCTAATGGTTCAAGGCCATTTATACTTACATTACTGCCTGTTCCATTATAGACACAGTACCAACCGGTTGTCCCTATCTGTGAGCCCGATCCAAACTGAGTGCTTGCATTGTATACAGTCCCATT
>CAZKWD010000337.1:0-3024 GCA_964556175.1 uncultured Rikenellaceae bacterium | reverse complement strand
AAGCTGTGTCCTAAAGGATGGCATGTCCCAACTGAAGAGGAGTGGAAGGATCTTATGGAAAATGCCGGAGACAGTCAACGATCCAGGGACAATGCTGCCAAGCTGAAAGAGGCAGGCACTGCACACTGGAAGGCACCAAACGATGGCGCCACAAATGAGATATTCTTTACTGCACTGCCTGCCGGAGAAGTTTCTTTTGCTTATTCAGATAAATATGAGGGAACAAAGACATCATGGTGGACATCCGCAGAAGATCGTTATGGCCGAAGTCCCGGAGAATCTGCTTCCAATGCCAATTTGGTAGGTTTACGATATGACTTCCTCTCTCAATCTGAGGGCTCTTATAACAAAAAATCAGCATTGCCCGTCCGTTGTAAAAAGGACGAGGAATAAGGGCTTTGGCCTAATAATAATTGGACTAAAGTCCTATTTTATAGAGGAAATATTGTATCAATCCTGCTCTATATCCTCTGCCAACAAAAAACCGCATTTTGCTGTTTTTTCATTGACCTGAATAATATTTATTCATACTTCAGAGAATCAACAGGATTCCGCGAAGCTGCTTTAAGCGATTGATAACCTACAGATAAAACTGCAATTAACACAGCTATCACTCCTCCTGCCAAGAAACTGATAACACCAATGCTGGTTTTATATGCAAAATTCTTCAGCCACCAGCTTATTATTCCGTAAGAAAGCAGGGCGGCAATGAAAAATGACATGAAAACCAGGTTCAGGTATTCACGCGATAGTAATTTCACAATACTGCCTGAGGATGCTCCCATAGCTTTACGAATACCAATTTCTTTGGACCTCTGTTCAGCGGTAAAATTTGCAAGACCGAACAACCCGAGAGAGGCAATAATAATTGCCAGAAGGGTAAATACAAGAAATATTTTGCCGAGCTGCTGTTCCTTGCGGAACTTTGCACTGAAATCATCTGCGATGAATGAGTAATCAAATGAACCTTTCTCAGGGAATGATTCCCATTTTGCTTGAAGAAGGAGTATCTTTTTGTCGATGTTCCCGGGTGTGAGTCTGACAAGAAGGTTGTTCCCTTCTTTCCCCTGGAATATAATAAGAGATGTTATCTCTTCTTCCAGTGATTGAAAATTATAATCTTTTACCACCCCTATTATTTCACGGACATCTTCGTTGTTCTCTTTCCAGAAAGTCTGTATCTTCTCCCCAACCGGATCTTTAAATCCGAAAAGGCGGGCTGCAGCTTCATTTATTACAACTCCGTTTACATCGGAAGAAAATTCTTTTGAGAAAAACCTGCCATCAACCATTGACAGTTCCAGTGTTGACATAAAGTCCTCATCCACAATGCAATAGTTACTCCCTCGTTCCTGTGTATCTTCTCCCACCGGCCTGAAAATGTCAGAATAACTAACATTTGGAGGGACAAGGTTGCAAATGCTGACATTTTCCACCTCCGCCATTTTTGACAGTTCCTCTTTGAAAGCATTTTTATCCGAGCCTAATGCTCCGGCATTTTTAATTACTATCAGATTATTCTTGTTAAAACCTAAATCTTTATTCTGCACGTACAGTAGCTGTTTATATATAAGCAGAGTACAGATAATGAGTCCTGTTGACATGGTGAACTGGAAGATCACAAGGATACGTCTGATACCTTTGCTTTTCATTCCTGCCCTGATCCTGCCCCTTAGTACTTCAACAGGCTTGAATGATGTCAGGTAAAATGCCGGGTAGCTGCCGGCAAGTATACCGATGATAATAACCAGTAAAATAATTGCAATCAAATAGTTAAAATTGTATAAGGCCGTAATGGTAAGCAGCTTGCCTGACAGCATATTGAATTGTGGAAGAATAAGTGCTAAAACAACCTGTGCAAGTAATAATGATACCAATGTGTACAATACAGACTCAGTCAGAAATTGGGTCCGAAGTCTGCCGACTGAGCTTCCGAGAGATTTTCTCACTCCAACCTCCTTTGCCCTGCCTGAAAATTTTGCAGTTGACAGGTTCATAAAATTTATACATGCAATGACAATAATGAATACTACTATACCAATAAGCAAATAGATTGTCTTCATATTACCGCCCGGTTCAAGGTGAAGATCAACTTCCGGTTCAAAATGGATATCGAGTAACGGCTGAAGATAAAAACCATAAGCTCCTCCTTTCTCCAGGAATTCTTCAAACGATATTCCTAAATATTGTTGTGCCTGGGGACCAATATGTTTTTTTACCAGTTCCGGAATTTTGGAATCAACAACTTCCCAGTCTGTGTTTTTGTTGAGTTTAATATATGTAAGCAGTGAGTTGCTTACCCATATAGAATTACGGCTGTAATCCCATGATTCCATCGATAGTATCATGCTGAAATGGAAATGTGAATTAGGTGGAGGATCTTCAACAATACCGGTAACAGTACAGAGCCATTTATCAATTCCGAATTCCAGGTTTTGATCCAGGCACCTGTTATCACCGGGTCCTGTATACCCGAATATTTTATTTGCGGCCGTTTCTGTCAGTACAATGCTGTAAGGCTTGTCCAGGACTGTTTCAGGATCACCGGAGAGCAGGTTGAAGCTGAAAAAATCGAAAAAATTGGAATCAGCAACCAAAACTGTTTTTTCTGTAAATGTATCTTCGAGATGTTCAACAGACATATCATTCCATGGTGCTATCCGGCAGGTTTTTCCCACCCCGGGAATCTCTTCAAGGAATCCTGCAGCAACAGGAGCAGACGAGTATGCCGAGTTAAACTCCTGGCCCGACATTCGTCCCAAAAGATTGACTCTGTAAATCCGGTCGGCATCTTCATGAAACCTGTCATAACTGAATTCATCAACAATATATAGTATAATTAACAGACTTGTAACCAATCCGATCGTCAGTCCGGTTATATTGATAAATGCATAGAATTTCTGCCTCCTGATATTCCGTAATGCAATTCTAAGGTAATTTAAAAACATTAGGCTTAGTTTTATTAATCAATTACTTATATCACTATCAAAAAGACGATTATTTTATAAATGTGATGCTTGATTG
>CAZKWD010000336.1:0-3037 GCA_964556175.1 uncultured Rikenellaceae bacterium | reverse complement strand
GTAATACTTCAGCAATCTGAAGCGTTACCGTCATAAAGTCGAGCCTCTTCTGATTTTACGGCGAGGCAGACAGAGGGTTGTCTCTTACGGAGATGTCTGCCCTCTATAAAACACTGCGAGAGGCGAGAAGACGGTAACGCTTCACTTCACAAAGCTGAAGTATTACGCCAGTGAACTTACGAATTGCAGTGAGTTTAGTTTTTTTGGATATGTGCATCATAGTATAAATAGTTTATTCCTTAACCTCAAGAGTCGTTCCATGAGTCAATTTTGCTTATGGATCGTAACATAATAAATGATTATTGCCCGTGGTGGTATCTTTTCACCGTTGCCCGTCAGTCCGTAAGCCAGGAATGGAGGCATGATAAAAAGTGCTTCGCCCCCTGGTTTCAGCATTCTAAGTCCCTGATCAAGTCCGGCCGGCATTTCACTTCGACCTAATAGAAGTTCTTTCGGTCCCGATTCCTTTGAAGAGTAGCAATAGGTCCCGTCAAGAAGTGAACACTCATATTCCACAACAATCCTGTCATTATCGGTCAGGCAGTTACCGTTTCCCTCTGATTTTATCTGGTACCATAATCCGGCCGGTGATTCTGTCATCTCAAGTCCTTTCCTTTCAATATAGTTTTGTATCCTCTCCCTGTCTTTCCGGACCATGTATTTGTTAAGTTCTACCATTTCCTTCTTTCCCGGGCCAGCCTGACTATCCTCCTTTTTCTGCCCTGAATTGCAGGAAATCATTCCCGGCACAGACAATATCAAGAGAAGTAACTTTATTTTCATTACCCGTTTTGTTGATATTCCTCGTAGAATTCCTTCAATGATTTAAGAAAATATGTGATAGTATTTTCAAGTGTATCATGGTAATCTCCTCCTGAGGCATTCATATGGCCCCCTCCCGAGAAGTACCTGGAAGCAAACCTGTTGGATTGAAAGTGTCCTTTAGAACGGAAGGAGAGTTTTATAAATCCCTCTTTCTCAATAAAAAATGCCGTAAAGATTATCCCTTGTATTGAAAGCGGAAGATTTACAAAGCCCTCGGAATCGCCCTTTATATAATTATATGAGGCAAGATCGTTCCTTGTAAGATAGATATAGGCAGTCTGAAACTCCGGGATAACCGTCATCCTTTGACTCAGGGCGAATCCCTGTAGTCTCATTCTGCTGACAGAGAAATTATTATAAATAAGATCGAGTATTTTTCCCTTATCAATGCCTGTATCAATCATATCGGCAACCATTCTGAGTGTGGCACCAGTATATGTACCATATTCAAAGTTCCCGGTGTCGGTAATAATTCCCACGTAAAGCGCCTCTGCATAGGATATGTTTCTGAACTGTTCCCCGTTCATCTCTGTGACCAGGTCATGAATCAGCTCTGACGTGGAACATTTTGAAGACTCTGAAATAAGCAAGTCAACGAAATCGTTTGGATCGAGATGATGGTCAATTACCGCCTTGAAGGCCTTTGAGGCTGTTACGAGGGATTCAGCCTCCCCAAGCCTGTCGGGTTGATTAAAATCGAGCATCACTATGAGGTCTGCCCCTTCAATAAGTTTTTTGCATCTCTCCCTGTGCCTTATGAATACCTCTATCTTATCTGCTCCATCCATCCATTTTAGAAACTCCTGCAGGTTATTGGGAGCCATCATTGATACATTCCTGCCTTTAGATTTAAGATAATAATAAAGAGCCAGTTGTGAGCCAATTGCATCACCGTCAGGGTTGATATGGGATATCAGCAGGATATTTTCACTGGTGAAAAAAAGTTTTGCTAATTCCTTTGTATATTTGGATAAATCTGCCACTTTTGCTGCTGTTTTTAAGGGTGGTAAAGATAAGCAATATTCCTGAAGAGAAACTCCTGATGTTAATTTCAAAAAACGAAATATGAACGGCAATATTACATTTTCCATAATAAAACCTAATGCAGTAAGAACCGGGAAAACCGGTCCGATCCTCGCAATGATCAATGAAACCGGATTTGAGATCACCGCAATGAAAATGGTAAGGATGACTCAGGAGCAGGCTGAATCTTTCTATGAGGTTCACCGGGGTAAGCCGTTCTATGAAAGCCTTGTTGAATTCATGACTTCGGGACCGGTATTTGTAATGATCTTGAAGCACGAAAATGCCGTTGAAGAATTCAGAAAGCTGATAGGTGCAACCGATCCTGCAAAGGCTGAGCCCGCTACCGTAAGGGGACTATACGCTGTTTCCGTGCAGATGAATGCCATTCATGGTTCTGACAGTGATGAAAATGCCATCAGGGAATCCGATTTCTTCTTTTCAACTATTGAAAGATTCTAATAATCAAGATGGATACCGGAATCAACGTTGACTTTTCTGACAGGAAAACCCTCGAGAAGTATTCTTCAGCTTTCACCCTCTCCGACATGGAGATCTTCATCTTCCCGGAGCTGTTTTATCCGCTTGTGCTTGCCAATATTATCTCACCTGTTCTGTGGAAGTGGAGAGACGATCAATGGTTCAAAGACATCGAAAAAAGAGGCTTCTCCTATAAAGTTAACAGGATCAAGCAATTCATAATTCAGAATTATGTTTTCAACCTTGATCTGACAACCTGGGGACTTACAACAAAAAGCAGGGAAATTGAAAGATTCAGGGATTTTTTTGATATGGAACTCCTCAAGCACTCAAATGCTCTTTTCGGTTATGAGGGTGACAAATACTATTTTGATATTGACATAAGGAAGCACTTCGGGCTTGATAAATATGATTCTGATATTATCCCGTACTGGAAAACGGAGACCATTGAGGCTATGACAGCTTTCAGGCATAAGGATAACTTCATCACCGGGGCCGGCGAATGTGTTTCGCTTTCAGCTCTATATGCCGCTGCAATGTTTGTAGTGGGAAGGATACCCCTTGAGAAGATATTTCTCATTGCAACCCCCCTTCATTCACAAAACTTCATCACCGAAAAAGAGGGGCTGATAACCAACAACAGGAGAATCGTCACAAAGAACATGTGGTACAACGGCACATCACTTTCCGAAAAAGCAAGAAGGGCACT
>CAZKWD010000335.1:0-3058 GCA_964556175.1 uncultured Rikenellaceae bacterium | reverse complement strand
ATTGATAATTTCCTGGTTGGAAAAAACTCCCAGGTCTTCATTATATTTTGACCATGATGCCTCAAACCAGCAACCTACCACCACATCTAATTTTGCATCAAACCCAAAACGGTTTTCCGGAACTTTTCCAAAAACTGAAGTTGAGTCTGACAGGCTGCTGCAATCCGTAGTCCTGTGGTGAAAGGAGAATCCGGCTTCTCCTTTTGGAACAGGAATTTGAAAACGGCCTCCGAATTCAGGAATATGTTTTTCGGAATTAAATGATTCCCACCCTTTCAGGTTTTCATTTCCGTATAAACCCCAGAACCAGATATTGGCATTATTCAGAAAATAATAACGGGCCAGTATTCCCCATACCCCGTCGGTTAGTTTCAGGGGATCGCGCGGGTCTATCTGGTCGAACCACATAAGAGGTCTTAAAATGGAGGCGGAACCAAAATTAATCTTTTGCAGACCTGCACGCAGTTCAAACTGTGGTGAAGAATAGCGTGCCCAGATACGGTAGGGTTTTATATCACCGTTGAAGCCGGCAGAATCAACCGGACGTACTCCAATATTTCCATACAGATTGGCTGAAGCCTCGAAATCTATGAGTTTATTCTCCTTCAGTCCATATTCGTAGTTCAATTGCGGTAAATACCTTGCCCCGGACCACCAGGGCAGATTGTTTTTGGGATTGAAATGTGTATATGCAGATAGCTGGCCTTTGATTATAAGAGTATCCTGTGCTTTTCCTCTGGAGATGGAGACTGCCAGGAATAGAGTCAGTATCAGTAATAGTGTTCTCATTATTTATGTGGTCTGATACCGTAAACCATAAGATTTACAAATTCCATAATGAGCTCCTGCTTTGTATTAAACATACTAGTTACACTTTTATCATCAAGTATTTCAAATAATTTCATCTGAACTTTAATTAACAGCTCCGGATTAAAATCCTTACGAAATACTCCGTTTAACTGGGCTTCTTTAAAATCCTCAATCAGAATATTCCATGATAAACGTGTTCTTTCTTCAACATAAGTTTTCAATTCCGGTTCAGTTCCCGTATAAAAATCCTGAAGAAATTCAGGACTTATATTATTGGTGCCATCCATTTTAAGCTGGATTAGGTTTCTGATCTTTGCATCAGCAGAAGAATCTTCCTTCATAATTTGCTTGAATTGTTTTTCAGCTTCCACAACTACTCCATTGAAAATAGATTTTGCTAACTCTATCTTGTTCGGAAAGTATTTGTAAAAAGTCATTTTACTCACGTTGGCTTTCTGGCATATCTCTTCAACAGACACGCGCTTAAATCCATGCTTCCAGAACAGATCTTTTGCTGTTGTGATAATATCATCATATTTTTTGCTGGTCTTTACCATATAAAAATAAAATTATGATAATAATACAAATATACGAAAAATATATAAATACAAAAATATCGTATATATTTTAATGGTTGCACATTGAAGAAAAACGGTTAAATTTATGTTATTAAAATGACCAGTAAATTAAACCTGACATAAGATGACTAAACGAAGAGAATTTATTAAAAAAAGCGTACTTGGAACTGCAGGTATCGCTATGAGCGGTGTTGCATTCAGTGCAAGGTCGTACAGATCAATAATGGGAGCAAATGACCGTATTAACATCGCTGTTATCGGGATCCATGGCCAGGGAGGCACACATATTAATAACTTCGGCAGGCTAAAGGAAAGCAAAAATGTCCAAATCAAGACGATCTGCGATGCCGATGAACAGTTTTTTGCTGATCGGGCGAAAAATGTTATTGACAGAACAGGGGAGACCCCGGCTACCTGCTGGGATATGCGTAAAGTATTCGATGATAAGGATATAGACGCCGTTTCATTTGCCACTCCCAATCACTGGCACGCACTGGGAACTATCTGGGCATGCCAGGCAGGGAAGCATGTGTATATTGAAAAACCTTGCTGCCATAATGTTTTTGAAGGCCGCAAGATGGTTGAGGCCTCAAGGAAATATAATGTGCGTGTTCAGACAGGATTTCAGAACCGATCGATAGCAAGTGTGATGGAAGCTATCAAATTTCTCCACGATGGTGGTATAGGTGATGTGTTCATGGCTAAAGGATTATGCTTCAAGCCTCGTGATTCATTTGGAATTGCAGAGGACGGAACTCCACCCGAATCACTTCATTATGATATCTGGTTAGGACCGGCGGCATGGCAGCCTTACAACGAAAAACGGGTTCACTATAACTGGCACTGGCACTGGAACACAGGTGGCGGCGACACAGCCAATCAGGGACCGCACCAGTTCGATATTGCCCGCTGGGGGCTGAATAAGGATGAACATCCGGTAACAATATATTCGATGGGTAACATTTTCGGAATTGATCCGAAGGAGTGTTCACAGGAGACACCAAACACCCAGACTTCCATGTTCAAATACAAAGATGGTAAAATACTGGAATTTGAAACCCGTGGACGTTATACTCATGCGGAGGCAGGACTGGGTATCCGGATTGGCAACATGTTCTATGGTACGGAAGGCTATCTCGAAATTGACGAGGGAACATGGAAAGCTTACCGCAGACGGGAAACCGAACCATTCGCAGGATCGGATATGAAAGAAAAAATCGATGACCCCACCTTCATGGCGCCTCCGGGAGGCACTGAACATTATGCCAACTTCATCGATGCTATAAGAGAAGGAAATAGTGAGGCATTGCATTGCGACATTCTCGAAGGTTACATGTCATCTGCCCTGCCGGCACTTGCAAATATCTCATACAGGCTCGGCAGGGAGCTGACATTCGACGGAACTAAGGAAAAATTCGTGAATGATCCGGAGGCTGATAAGATGCTGACAAGGGAATACCGGAAGCCGTATGTAGTACCGGTGGTTGTATGATCCCCCGACCCCTGAAAGACCCCCAAACCCCTCCCGACCTGCGGTCGGGACAGGCTCTGAAGGGGGGCTATAAACCAATGTTGGCCATTATTTGGAATTTTTAATGGGTTACAATCCCCCTTTAGTTAATGCCAAATGACATTACAAGTGGGTTATAAAAATATTTATAGTTCTTTGA
>CAZKWD010000334.1:0-3068 GCA_964556175.1 uncultured Rikenellaceae bacterium | reverse complement strand
AAGAACTTTCAATCAGTTGCAGGAATGACCGTGAAAAATATACTGAAGGTAAAACCGAATTCGTAAAACAATTAATGAGGCGTGTTCGCAATAAAAGAAAAAAATGACAAAAATCAGACAGGATCATGAGCTTCCGGAATCAATAGCTGAATGGGGATGGAAATTTCATCACCTTGGTATTCCGACCAGAAAGAAATTACCTGGTGAAACTTATCTGCCTCAGTTTAAATTTTTTGTATCCGGATTCAGCACCAGCCCTTTTGGGATCGAATGGATGAGATTTGAAAAAGACAGCCCTGTCAGCAAATTAATCCGAACAATTCCTCATATCGCATTTGAAGTAAAAGATATAGACTACGAACTCGCAAATCGTAAATTCAAAGTCCTGACTGAACCGAATTCAACTGCCGAAGGAATAAGGGTGGTAATGATTGAACATAATGGAGTACCGGTAGAATTGATTGAATTTGGAAGAAACAGGTAATTCTGCATACATAAATAAAAAATCTTAAATTGCGCTTTCTCCTCTACTTCTGTGATCCCGGGCTGAATAAAAAGAAAAGATTATTTGGAGAATGACAGGTGCTTGTTATTAGACGAATCGAAACAGATATATATGATTATTGAAAAAACATATGATTTGCTTAAAACCAGGTACAAAGACAGGATAGAAAAACTTATGTTTTCCGATATCAGGATAGGTGTGTTCATGACCGCTGTCCGCCTGTCTGACAATAGCTGCGGGACTTCATCCACCCTTGTGGATGATTCTCTCCACTGTGTTAAAAGCAAGAGGGATTACGGAGATTTTTCCCCGCTGAATATAAAAGGGAAAAAAGTATGTGACCTGTTTGAAACTAAGAAAGAATCCAAAATTTTACTTACTTTAAAAATTGCTGTTCTGAATGCAATTTCTTCAGGAATCATTTCAACCGGTAATTACAAAATAGTTGAAAACTGTGATCCTGTTGATCTTCTTGATCTTAATAATGAAAAAACAATAACAATTGTCGGAGCCTTTCATTCATATATTAAGAAAATTGCTGAAACACGTAATAAACTATATATACTTGAATTAAATGAAAATGCCCTGACTGATGAAGAAAAGAAGTATTTTGTTCCGGCAAATGACTATGCCAGGGCATTTAATGAATCGGATATAATTATTATTACCGGGCTTACCCTGGTAAACAAGACAATCGATAATTTACTGACAGCAATCCCTGATAAAACACTTGCTATTGTTACAGGACCTTCAAGCAGTATTATTCCTGATGTGTTGTTTGCCAATAAAGTAAACATCATCGGATCAACAAGAATTATAAAACCGGATGTTTTGTTTGATCTTGTCAGTGAGGCAGGAGGAGGTTACCACCTGTTTGATTACTGCGCCCAAAAGATTTGCATTCTGAGAGATTATGAAGTCTGAATTAAGCGAAAAATGGATTAAGGCAGCAATTGCCGGAACAATCTGGGCCGCATCGGAGATTGTTCTTGGCAGTTTTCTTCATAATCTCAGGGTTCCGTTCAGCGGTAACATCCTTACAGCCATTGGGATCATAATTCTTGTTTCAATAAATTACACATGGTCTGAAAGAGGTCTTTTCTGGCGTGCCGGACTCATTTGTGCCATCATGAAGACATTGTCGCCAAGCGCTATAATTTTCGGACCTATGATAGCCATAATGGCTGAATCACTTTTACTGGAACTTTCTGTAAGGTTGATGGGGAGAACATTTGCCGGTTATATTATAGGAGCTATGCTGGCAATGTCATGGAACCTCTTTCATAAGATCGCAAGCTATATAATCTCCTATGGATCAAATATCGTGGAGGTATATACCAACCTGTTGAATATGGCAGAGCGGCAGCTGAATATTAAAACTGACCTCGTATGGCTGCCTATTATAATCCTTTTGATAATATATGCCATGTTTGGGTTTCTGGCTGCTGTAATCGGGATAAGGGTGGGCAGAAAAATGTTAAAACAACCGGCTGTTATTCCATCCGGACATAAAAGCACAAATCCCGGCAAACAGGTTATCGGCTCAGAAAAAGAATTCAATTACTCAATTGCATGGCTTGTAATAGATATTTGTTTGATTGTCGGAGCATTCCTGCTTTTAAATTATACATCCTGGATCATCTGGTCCACTTCAGTGACGGCCATTATTATACTCTGGGCATTCAGATATAAAAATTCACTGCGGAGAATCTCCAAACCAAAATTCTGGATTTTATTTGTATTTATTACACTTATTACCGCATTTGTTTTTTCAAAGGTACAGCCGGGTGAAAATTCAGTTATTAATGGTCTCCTCACAGGGATCCAGATGAATTTCAGAGCTGCACTGATTGTTGTAGGATTTTCTGTAACAGGAACAGAGCTGTATAATCCAAAGATCAGGGATTTCTTTTCCAGGACCATGTTTAAGCATTTACCCCTGGCACTGGAACTCTCCGTCGAAAGTCTTCCCGATTTTATTGCCAGCATTCCTGATTTTAAAAACCTGGTAAGAAACCCGGTGTCAATTTTTTATCAGGTTATCTCACATGCCGATGTAAGACTTAATGAAGTATTAAACAAGGGAAAATACACAAAAAAAATATTCATAATCACCGGCTTAAGGAACGAAGGCAAAACAGCCTATGTAAAAAAAATAGTTGAAGAGCTTAAAAGGAAGAACTTTCCTGTGGGCGGGATATTATCAATGAAAGTAATGGAAGACACCCGGATAATTGGTTATGATATTGTTGATATTGAAACCAATGATAAAGAGGTGTTTTTGAGAGTGAATGAGGAGATATGGAAAGAGAAAGCAGGCAAATTCCATATAAATCCTAAAGGACTCGAAATGGGTATAGCTATTTTAAATCCGGCGAGACTTACTGATAAAAAACTGGTCGTTATAGATGAAATCGGTTTACTGGAACTTGAGAATAAAGGCTGGGCAGGATGCTTACAGGAATTAATAAGGACCTCAAAAAACAACCTCCTGATAACTGTCAGGGATACACTCATAGAAGATGTTTTAACAAAATGGAACATGAAGAATGTTGTTCTTTTC
>CAZKWD010000333.1:0-3072 GCA_964556175.1 uncultured Rikenellaceae bacterium | reverse complement strand
CCTGTCAGCAGAATATCCAGATAGCCGTCTTTATTGAAATCACTCCATGCAGCAGAAGTGTAACTTGCTCCAATCAGACTGATTCCAATTTGTTCAGAGAAGGTATTATTACCGTTGTTCCTATAGATTTTTGAAACTGGGAATAAACCGCCGGTCATCCCGGCCAGAAGGATGTCAAGATCTCCATCGTTATCATAATCACCATAAGTTACCGTACCATTCTGAACGCCAAAGAGATTAATACCTGTTTGTTCAGTGAATGAATTATTACCGTTATTGCGATATATTCTGGAAATAGGGGTAGACCCAGATTCAGGATCATTATTCCCGGCAAGAAGAATATCAAGATCTCCATCATTATCGTAATCTCCCCAGGTAACTGAACTGTTATAGACTTTATCCAGGTTTATTTCTGATTGTTCAGAGAAGAGTCCGCATGAGAATATGCCCGGATTAGCTTCTCCCGGCAATCTGTAATATAATTCAGAACCAGTATTTCCAATGTATTCTATTACGTGGAATGAATAAGCTACACCCTGGGAAAGACCACTCACAACCGTACTATCACCTCTGCCATTAAAGACACAGAACCAGCCGGAAGTGCCTATCTGATCACCATATCCAAACACCGGATCAGCTGTATAAGTGGTATTTGCTGACGGATAAGCTTTTCCTGTTGAGCCGAGTTTGCAGAAGACTACCCGGCGTTGACCGTTACCATTCTGCCATTTTATTGCTAAAGCTCTCTTGTCATCTTTTACCAGTTCCCCTTCGAGCCTGCTTGCCTGGATACTATCAATAGAAAAACTGTTTTCTGTTGCAAATGTTCCTCCTGCAAAACCGTTGTCGACTGCCTGTACAGTCCAGTAGTAAGTTCCTGGCAGGAGATTCTGGAATATAAAGAATGTGTTCAGATGGCAGTTGCCCATTGCTGTTATTTTCCTGATCCCGGGATCCGATGACATAGATGACATTATCTGGCTCCCATTCGGCGTTGTTCCCACTCTTATATTATATGTTAATCCACTGGCAGTTGTCTCATCTGTTGTTACGGAATTCCAGGAGAGGATAATATTTTCTACATTATTAGTTATTTTTAATTGTTGCGGAGCTTCGGGACGAATATTTGGAGTCAATATTTCATTCCGGAATATTTTTGTGATCCGGGAAGTACCTTTCTCCCCGGTTATTATTATATCCAGATCACCATCACTGTCATAGTCTCCCCATGCAGCTGAGCTGTATCTGACTTCAGGGAGGCTGAAATTTGACTGATCTTTAAAAGTATTATTTCCATTGTTACTGTAAATCTTACAGATACGGCCGTAAGAAGTTTCTCCTGTCAATAAGATATCCAGATCGCCATCGTTGTCGTAATCGCCCCATATTGCCGCATTGGCACCGATAACAGAATTGTCTGCAACTGATGATCCTGCAACACCGGTAAGACGAATATCAGCCTGGACATAATTATTGTTATTGTTAATATAGATCCGGGACACGGGGATGTTATTATTGATGTCATACCCGGTAAGAATTATATCCAGATCACCATCGCTGTCATAATCACCCCAGGCTACAGAACTCTTAGTGATTCCTGTCAGGTTAATGCCAGTTTGTTCAATGAATTCTATAGCATAGGGGTTGCTGATGTTACGATAAATCCTAGAAAATCCCGATCCGGCCAGCAAGATATCAGTAAAGCTGTCGTTGTTGTAGTCAGCACAAACTACAGAACCATTTGTTATTCCGGGAAGATTGATACCTTGCTGTTCTCTGAATATATTATTTCCAAAATTCCGGTAAATCTTTGTGATTTCACCTGAACTTGAAGTGCCGGTTATAATGATATCCAGATCGCCATCATTATCAAAATCTGCCCATGCCACAGAGCTTTCTCTAACTCCCTCAATGCTTATATCACTTTGTTCGGAGAAATTATTATTACCATCATTCCGGTAGATTTTTGAGATGGCTGTATTATTGATATCAAGACCTGTTAACAGTATATCAATATAACCATCGTTATTATAGTCTCCCCATGCTGCTGAACTATTCATTACTCCCGGAAGACTTATAACTACCTGGTCTGAAAAAGTATTATTGCCATTATTACGGTATATTTTTGTAATGGCACCGGTATTTAAACCATTTGTTGTGCCCGTTATCAAAATATCCTGATAATCATTATTATCGTAATCGCCCCATGCTACAGAGCCATAGGAAATACCTGCAATACTTATATCGGGTTGTTCCGCAAATATGCTTGTTTGTGTAACAATCGGATTAGACTGACCGGTCTGAGTGAAATATATCGGACCAGAATCATATTCTATTACCTGGAAAGTATAGTAAGTTAGCAGTTCCAGACCAGATACACTTACTTTGCTGCCGGTTCCTTTATAGATGCAATACCATCCGGATGTGCCTATTTGTGATCCGCTGCCAAAGTTATTATCGGCAATATAATCAATATTATTTTCCGGCACTGCTGTACCGCTTGTTCCTTTCTTTGCAAAGACTGCACATGCAGAACCATTTCCCCTGTTCCAGTGCAAGGTTATACCTGAAATCATAATACTGTCTGCAAAAAGACGGGAAGCCTGTACAGGGGTTGTAAAGGTAAATGATTGCTCAGGAGCAAAGACACTTGGTGCAAATCCATTATCTATAGCCTGAACGCTCCAGTAATATGTTGCTCTTTTAGGATATTTAAGAATAAACATTGTATCAGCCTGGGAATTACCCAGACCAGGAATAAGTCTTGACCCGGATGGTAATGCCATAGTGGAGACTACATTACTTGTTCCCGGGGAAATACCGATCCGCACATTGTAACTAATACCTTTTGCAGGAGTAGTATCACCAACAGCCCGGTTCCACCTCATGATCATAGATGTTTCATTGCTGGTTGCTGAAAGTCCTGTTGGGGGTGATGGTGCTATATTAGATGTTGTGTACAAATTCCGGTATATTTTTGTTACCGATCCATGATTGGGATTGTAACCTGCAAGGAATATATCGAGCTTTCCATCTTTATCATAATCACCCCATTGTACAGAACTGAAATAA
>CAZKWD010000332.1:0-3076 GCA_964556175.1 uncultured Rikenellaceae bacterium | reverse complement strand
GCCAAGCACTGACGGGGTTGCTAATTCTGACCTGATGATATCAAGGACACTGGAATCTGATATGGTATCAGTAAGAGATCACCTCATATCAACCTATGGTTATGATCCGGGTAAGTACAAGGATTTTGATCCTTTCAAAAACAAGAACACCAAGTTACTGGCTCGTATCGACTGGAACATAAATAAAGATCATAAACTGACACTGCGTTATAACGATGTTGTTGGTACATCTGACCAGACGACAAATTCAACCAGTGCACCAACAGGTCTTGTCAGAAGTTCCTCCAGGATTGGTAACAGAGCACTAGCTTTTTCAAATGCTTTTTATGGATTTAAAAATACAGTACGTTCCGTTACCGGTGAACTTAACAGTACTTTAAGCACTAAGTTATCAAACAAGTTTCTCGCCAGTTATACCTTTATTCAGGATACAAGAACAAGTCCCTCAGAACTCTTCCCGTTTGTTGATATATGGGAAGGTGATGAGCAGTATATGTCATTCGGCTATGAACTCTTTACCTTCAATAATGATGTAACAAACAAAACACTGAGTATAATCGATAATCTGACAATTAATCTTAATCAGCACACTCTGACTGTTGGTGCTTCGTATGATTATATGTACTTCCGTAATTCATACATAAGGGAAGGAACCTCATACTACCGTTATGGATCTGTAAATGATTTCATAACTGGTGCCGATCCGATTGCTTTTGGTTTGACATATGGTTATAATGGAGAGGAGGCTCCAGGTGCCTATGCAACATTTGGATTCTTAGCTGCTTATGCACAGGATGAATGGATGGTTATGCCACAGCTTAAACTGACCTACGGACTTCGTCTGGAACTTCCGCAGTATCTTTATGATCTGGAAAACAATGCTGATATATCTGTTCGTACATTTGCTGACGGATATAAAGTTGACGTTGGAACATGGCCTAATAGCCAGCTGGTAGTATCACCAAGGTTTGGATTTAACTGGGATGTTAAAGGCGACAGATCGCTGCAGGTACGCGGAGGATCTGGCGTATTTACTGGCCTACTGCCTTTTGTCTGGTTTACTAACCAGCCTACTAACTCAGGTACAATACAATCACCTGAAATGGCATGGGGAGTGGGTAATCCCAATCTGACAGGGATGGAATTTAATCCGGATTATAAGGCACTGATCGCCAGTGATCCCGTTTTGTTCCCACAGAGTCCGGGGACATTGCCAAATGGCTCTTCAATTGCCGAAGTCGGGAAAGACTTTAAATTTCCGCAGATTTGGAGGTCTAATATAGGAGTTGATGTCGAACTTCCCTGGAGCATGGTGTTCACTGCAGAAGCTATTTTCTCAAAAGATATAAATGCAGTACAGCAGATAAATGTTAATGAAGCTGATCCGGCCGGCACACTGGCAGGTCCGGATCAGAGAGAGTATTGGACATCTTCCAGAGTAGATCCGTCTGTAAGGACTGTCACGGTTCTTTCAAATACTGATCAGGGTTACCAATATTCATTAACAGCCCAGTTAACAAAAAACTTCCAGAATGGGTTATCAGGGATGTTTGCCTATACATATGCCATGGCAAAAGATGTTAGCTCCAATCCGGGTTCCAATGCAGGATCTGCATGGAGTTCGAATGTAGCAGTCGGCAGCCTTAATGATCCTGGATTAAGCTATTCCAATTTTGCCACACCACACAAACTGATAGGAAATATTTCATACCGTATCGAATATGCCAACATGTTTGCTACAACCTTTTCTCTGGTATACCAGGGATTTCAGCAGGGCAGATGGTCATATACCTATTACAACGACCTTAATGGTGACGGAAATTCATCTGACCTGATGTATATACCATCAAGTTCCACCGAGATTCAGTTTGCAGATTATAGCGGTATGACAGCAGCTGAACAACAGGCTGCTTTCTGGGATTATATAGAGAACAATGATTATCTGAGTGCTCATAAAGGAGAATATGCAGAACGTTTTGGTCATGTACAGCCATGGCTGCACCGTTTTGATGCAAAACTCCTCCAGGATATATTTACTAACTTCGGAACTGACCATAAATATACCCTGCAGCTTAGTCTTGACTTCCTTAATGTAGGAAACTTCATTAACGACAAGTGGGGTACATATACATATAATCCGCTTGCAAGTTATGATAACGTAAGACTTCTCAGAGTTGTTTCAGGAGGCAACAATACAACAGCTCCGGTTTACAGGCTGAATGCCGGATCTCTTGCAGAGTTTGAAGCAAATACTACACTTTCAAAAAGCATCAGCACCTCAAGTACCTGGGGTTGCCTGCTTGGTATAAGACTTATTTTCTAGTGTGTAAAACATAATTAAGGAAAGGGTGTCACACATGGCACCCTTTTTTCTTTTTAGAATCTTTAGGACAGATTATTTTGAAAAAAACAATAATCCTCAGAGTATTAATTACTTTACATCCCCTGCAGAATCCACTTCCAAAGCCAAAATTTGTATTGTACTGATAATCAGTAATTAAGGAATAGTTAATAACTATATTACCAAATGTTAATAAACTTAAAAATTTTGTCTTGCATTAAGAAGGCCACTTGCCTAATTTAGCAACTACCCGCTTAAAAATATCAGTGGTCGTTTAATCCTATTATTATCAGGAAGTAACAGTATTATTTAACAGTTATGGGAGAACTATTTGTCCAGGAACCAGCTGTTGCATCAGAGGAATCAAAAGATGTAGAGCAAGTACCCCCGCCTCAAAAGAATGTCGAAGTAAAGAAATCAACAGAATCGACAAAACAGGAGAATGAAAGAGTTACTTATTCTCATGATGAAGCTGTAAAGGCAAGCATTAAGTATTTCAAGGGAGATGAACTCGCTGCAAGAGTCTGGGCAAATAAATATGCATTGAAAGATTCATACGGAAACCTCTATGAAAAGACCCCTGATGATATGCATCACCGGCTTGCAGGAGAGATACACAGAATAGAGCTGAAGTATAAGAATCCCCTGCCGGAAGATCTTATTTACAGTGTACTGAAGGACTTTAAATATATAGTGCCACAGGGGGGGCCGATGACAGGAATCGGTAATGATTTT
>CAZKWD010000331.1:0-3081 GCA_964556175.1 uncultured Rikenellaceae bacterium | reverse complement strand
GAAGTAAAGATATTATTCGTCATGTGATTGCTATGTCTGATGATGAGGTAAATATAGCATTAAGCCAGGTGCTGAGAGGTTATGCCAGGCGTCACAGGAATATTTCATCAATATTTGAAACACATTATAATAAACTGGGTAATCTGTTTAAAGAGCTGAAAATAAAGCAGAACAATAATAATAATAATAATAATAATAATAATAAATCTCGGAAAGCCCTCATAGGTTCATATTTCACTATGGAATATTCCATTGAATCGGCAGCTTTTTTTAATCCATCTATTGTAGAAGATCCCGATCAATCGGAATTAGGTCCGGATGAGAAAAGAGTGATCTTTAGTTTCAGGGCAACCGGTGAAGGGCATATTTCATCCATTGTTTTTCGTTCAGGTATTATTGATAAGGACAATGACCTGATTGTCGAACCTGTCGGCAAAATGCTGGCAGAAGCAGAGCGCATAAAAAGGCATATTTACAATAAAAAATCATTTATAAAGAAGCTGGATGAAATGCGGGATTTCGACAATAAAATTAGTCCGGTCTTTGTATTGGAAAGACTGGGCGACAGTTTTACCTATGGCGAATTGAAAAGAGCCGTGGAAGAGACCAGAAAAACACATGATCTTTCACCAAATAAAGAATCGATCATTAATCAAATGATGTGGCTGGCGAAATCTCATTATGAACTTGACTTCTCGCTTGATTCGGCAATTTCCGAGAGAGTTATTTTTCCTACTTCCGAAACTGAAAAAAATGGTATTGAAGATGCACGTTTTGTAAGATTCACAGAGGATGACGGTGAAGTAATTTATTATGCTACCTATACTGCTTATGATGGCATAACAATATTGCCAAAGTTACTCGAGACCAATAATTTTTATCACTTCAAAGCATTAACCATTCATGGTGAAATTGCCAGGAATAAAGGGATGGCGCTGTTCCCCAGAAAGATTAAAGGTAAATATGCCATGTTGTGCAGGATAGATGGAGTTAATAATTATATAGCCTATTCAGATAAATTAAATATCTGGCGCGAAGCCAGACTTATTCAGGTACCAAAATTTCACTGGGAGCTGATACAGATTGGAAATAGCGGCTCGCCTGTCGAGACAAAAGAAGGCTGGCTTGTTATTACACACGGAGTAGGCCCCATGAGGGAATACGTATTAGGAGCATCATTATTTGACCTTGATGATCCTGAAAAAGAGATTGGCAGGCTAAAGACACCTTTACTGGTTCCCAATGATGAAGAGAGGGAAGGTTATGTGCCCAACGTTGTTTACTCTTGCGGTTCTGTTATCCACATTGATAATCTGATTGTTCCTTATGGAATGTCGGACTTCGCATCTACTTACGCTTCTATAAATTTACCGGAACTGCTGGAAGAATTGAAAAACTCAAAATAGCAGCATTGAATAAAAAAAATTCAAAGACGGTTGCCGTTATAGTAGCTCACCCTGATGATGAAACATTATGGGTTGGCGGAACCATACTGAGCAATCCATTATGGAAATGGTTTATTGTTTGTCTTTGCAGGGTAAGCGATAATGATCGTGCTCCAAAGTTCTTTAGAACATTACGAATTTTAGGGTCAGAGGGTAAAATGGGGGATTTGGACGATGGCCCGGAACAAAAGCCTCTGGACGAATATGAGTTGGAGCATACAATACTGAAGCTATTGCCCTCTATTCATTACGATCTGATTATTTCACATAATCCTAACGGTGAATATACAAGACATATCAGACATGAGGAAACAGGTAAGGCTGTTATTAAACTCTGGCATACAGGTAAGATATCTGCAGACGAACTATGGATTTTTGCTTATGAAGATGGTGATAAGAAATACTATCCCAAACCTATAGTATCCGCTAATGCCTGCAACTTACTTACTGAACAGATCTGGCAAAAAAAATATAGAATAATTACAAAAACGTATGGATTTGAAAAAGCAAGTTTCGAAGCAAAAACAACACCGAAAGCTGAATCATTCTGGCAATTTACAAATCCATATTGTGCTCAAAAATGGCTTAATAATGGAGGCGTTTTATCATGAAAGTATTATTATTATATGACTACCCTCCTTCTCCGGGAGGGCTTGCAACCCAGGGAGATCTGTTATACAGGGGCCTCACTAATATTGGAATTGATACCCATGCAGTTAATTTCGAATCGGCACAGGAGAAGGAATGGTATTACCGCTGGTTTAAGCCGGATGTTGTTGCTGGTGTTGGTTATTGGGGGCATACACCCCAACTGGTTCTACATCCGCAACGATATGGAGTTCAGCCTGTACCATGGCTTGTTGCTGATGGTTATGTTGCAAACTACCATGAGGTGCTTAATGCTCTTCCACTTATTATGGTAACATCGAATTGGGTAAAGGAAATGTATGTTCGAGACGGGATAAACAGTGATATAATTGAGGTATTGCCGGTTGGCTGCGACACAGATGCTTTTGCTCCTTATGAAAAAGACGACCCGAAAATTTTGACCGTACGCGAAGCTCTGGGGGTTTCACCGGATCAGATAATGATACTGACTGTGGGTGGTGATGCTGCATCAAAAGGTGCACAGGAGGTAATGCAGGCACTTTCCATAATTGATACAAAAGCTCCCGACTGGAAATATGTTTGCAAAGTATGGCCCCAACCAAGAACCAAACTTCAGAATCTGGCTGATCTGGAATTGGCAACGCACTTAGGCATCGAAAAAAATGTCATCTATACAACAAATACCATATCACGTAATTTCATGCCATACCTGATAGGTGCCTGCGATATATATGCTGCCCCTTCGCGGCTTGAAGGCTTTGGAATGCCGCAAGTGGAGGCGGGCGCTTGTGAAAAACCCGTAATAGGTATTAATGCCATGGGAATGCTCGATACACTTGTTCATGGTGAAACCGCATTCCTGGCAAATGTAGCACAGAAAATTATTGTGAACGAAGTGATTCTAGGTGACGAATCGGGCTTTGAAGACAAACACAAGGTCGTATTTAAAGTCCCACGGACAGTGGATTATCGCGCAAGTGTTCATGATATTGCTAACTACCTGATGGATCTTATGACCGATGAGGAA
>CAZKWD010000330.1:0-3102 GCA_964556175.1 uncultured Rikenellaceae bacterium | reverse complement strand
AGGCAGCTAACCCTTTTGGCGTGTTTCTTGAATCACAATCCCTGCCATGGGCAGGTATATCTTCAGCGTCATCCGGAGAGGACAATTATGTATCGTGTGCTTTTCCATCACATTGACCGCTTCCTAAGGCTTATTAAAAATTATTGTGGAATTTGACCTGCGTGAGCGCTCCACTTCAACTCGTGAATCTTCCCTTATCTCATTGATAGGGCGGGGATCCCGGCTAATACGCGCATAGGCTGCAGAAATGACCTCGGGTGTTACATCATCGCGCTTACCTGCTTTTTCTTCAAGTTCTTTCAAAACATTCGTATCTATATTATATCCTGCCAAATACACTTTCATAATTCACTTCCCTTCTTACGTTCGTTTATTCAAATAGGATAATATTCATTATTGCAGGATAAAAAACAATGGATTTTAAATTTGATTTTATAGGGGTACCCTGGCTTGCCTGTTTATACCTATTCAGGCCAATGGTTCTTTAATAAAAGCTTTCTTATTTCTTTGAAAGCCACTCCCCATAAAGCTCCGGTCTTCTGTGTTGAAGAAACAGCTGCTGCGCATGTGATTTTTTAACCAATTCAAGATCTAATTCACAAATAAGAATCTCCTCAGTTCCTTCACCGGCGCTGGCAATCACGTTTCCCATTGGATCACAAACAAAAGATTCACCTGCAAAGTTCAAATGGGTTTCCTGCCCTACGCGGTTGCACAATGCTGTGAAATAGCCGTTCTGGAATGCTGTGACACGCATCTCCGCTTCGTAAAGGCCTTCAGGCCATTCCCCAACAGCTCCGGCTTGAGGGGTTATTACAATTTCCGCACCGTTAAGTCCAAGTGCACGCATGTACTCGGGAAAATGCCGGTCATAGCAAATGGACACACCAATACTGCCGTATTTCGTCTTATATACAGGGGCACCCCTATCTCCCGGGGCATAGTAGCTTTGTTCATGAAAATACTTATACTCTGTTATATGGACCATTCGGGTAATGCCGAGTACAGTACCACCCGCATCAATCACCGGCGAGGAATCGAATGTCCTCTCCCCATCCCGCTCAAAAAGATTAAGAACAATAACAACGTCATGCTCTTTCGCTTTTCCGCAAAATGCCTCCGTTGTCGGTCCGGGAATAGTTTCAGCCAGCTCAATCACAGCCCCTTTTGCTGGCTCCTGCGGGTAAAACGGCACAAAAGCAAGCTCTGCACAAAGCAGATAACCTGTGCACCCTGCTCAGCTGCTCTATCAACTGACTCTAGAGCATTTTTATAATTAGCCTCAGTATCTTCAGTTGCTTTTTGTTGAATAAGTGCTATTTTCATTTTAACCTGTGTCTCCTGTTCCAATAAAAGTAAACCGTATCAATGCATACATTAAAAATTGTATTGCAGTGACAGACCATTTTTAATCAATTTTAATTCAAATCGTCTGCTAACATTACCTAATCTAAATTCATATTCTCTTTGTTTCTTCGCACCAATCGACCCCACAACACTGCCAGCAACAGTAAGCGGTATACCAAAACCAATAGCGACCCAGCCAACAGCCATTCTTGATATTGCGGAACGCTCTTCAGGCGATGTGCCATAGTCATCATCAGGATCTTGGGAAATATCATTCAAACTGCTTATGCTGGAAATAAAAAGAGCTGTTCCAACAACCAGGAGAGTTGAACCCCCTATAACTAACCCAAGCCCCCCATTCTTCATGGAAGTGTATTTCTTCACCTTTTCTTTAAGCTCTTCAACACTATATTCTTCATCATACTCATAATAATCCTGTGCATTAGTAAAGTTTGCCATGATCATTATAAAAGAAATACAAAATGCTATTCCCTTCATCTTTATTACCCTTTAATTTTCAATTGATGAGTATTATAGCTTTTATAATTAATAGGTAATACCCAATAAATTTTTTATTTCAACATTTTCGCTATAATCTCTTTCAGAATCTTTGCAGCAACCATAACGGTAATATCATTAACATCGCACTCAGGATTAAATTCAACAATATCAGCTCCAACAACCTGGCCTTTCAGGTTCTGGATAATCCCCAGAACATCACGGGTTGAAAAGCCACCAGGTTCAATATGCGATACTCCAGGAGCAAATGCAGGATCAAGGGCATCCATATCAAATGATAAATAAACGGGGCCGTCAAACTCAATTTGAATTCCTTTATGCCAATCGCGCATCTCAATTACTTCTACATCAAAACGCTTGGCCTGCTCACGCTGGTGCGGCGTCATCGTCCTGATACCAACCTGTACCAGACGGATTGCCAGATCTTTTTCCATAATACGTGCAAAAGGGCTAGCATGGGAATTTCGATTGCCATCCAACTCATCATATAAATCAGGGTGAGCATCGATGTGAAGAATATTTAACAAAGGGTACTTTTTGGCGTAAGCACGAATAATAGGATAAATAATAGAGTGATCCCCTCCTAATGAGACCACTCGTGCGTCACGCTCAAGTATTTGAGATATTGAACGTTGTATTTCTTTAAACGCTTTGCTACTCTCATCTGGTAACTGCAAATCTCCTAATTCACGCCAGTGCGGTTCAGTGCCTAAATTAACACCGTTTTCTGCACATAGGTTAGTGGAAGGACTGTGCAATGCTTTACGAATGACCGGCGGAGCAGCAACCGAACCTGATTTGAATGACGAATTCTTATCAAAAGGTATACCAAGGACAGTAACAATACCAGGTGTTAATTCTTTAATTAAAGATTCGAAGTTAGCCATTTTTTCTTATATTTGATAAACGAATTTTACTAAATGAAAAATATAAAATAAGATAAATTAATTTACTATTTTTTGCAACTTATTGTTCGTTTTTTAATAAAAAATCTATGATTGCGGAAATCCTAAGTGTGGGTTCGCGCGGATAAGGTGTTCTGATTGTGGGACAGAAAAATTACTGATGTTTTCCTGCAAAACACGAGGTTTCTGCCCATCTTGTCACGCCAAGTCACTGAAATTCTCTATTTCTTGCGGACTTCTTGTTGACAGTATATGTTTTTTCTATGTATTATTGTTAATGAAGCAGCTCAGAGGGTGAAAAATTGATGAAATTTAGAGAAAATCGTCATGA
>CAZKWD010000329.1:0-3103 GCA_964556175.1 uncultured Rikenellaceae bacterium | reverse complement strand
TATCTGTGCCGGCCTGTTGAATTCGGAGCCTCCATTGTTGTCGAATCTGCTACCAAATGGATAGGGGGACACGGGACAAGCCTGGGAGGAGTTATTGTTGATGCCGGTACCTTCAACTGGAATAACGGTAATTTCCCTCAATTCACAGAACCATCGGAAGGCTATCATGGATTAATTTTCGGGGAGCTTTTTTCACATGAATCACCCACCGGTAATATAGCATTCATTGTAAAGGCTCGCGTTGAAGGTTTAAGGGATCTTGGTCCGGCTATCAGCCCCTTTAATTCTTTTCTTCTCCTGCAGGGACTTGAAACGCTTTCGCTCAGGATGGAGAGACATGTTCAGAATACTCTTGCACTGGCACAGTGGCTTGAAACCAATCCATTGGTGGAAAAAGTTAACTATCCCGGATTGCCCGGCAACCCGAATCACAGGCTGGCACAAAAGTATCTGCCAAAAGGCGCCGGGAGCGTACTTAGCTTTGTGCTGAAAACCGATAAGTCGAGAGCTGCCAGACTGGTTGAGCATTTTGAACTTGTAAGTCATCTTGCTAATGTCGGTGACGCAAAGACCCTTATAATTCAACCCGCCGCAACAACTCATTCTCAGCTCTCAGACGAAGAACAGCTTGCAGCAGGCGTAGAACCTGGCATGTTCAGGGTCTCAGTGGGACTGGAACATATTGATGACATTATTTATGATTTCAAACAGGCATTAAAACAGGTAATCTGAATGAAGACACTGAAACACAATAAACCGTTTATAACTGAAACCGGAGCTCTTTTGCCCTCCCTGGAAATTGCTTATCATACCTGGGGAAAGCTGAGTCCTGAAGCCGACAATGTGATCTGGGTATGCCATGCCCTTACCGCAAATTCTGATGTTGAGGCCTGGTGGCCGGGAATGGTAGGGAAAGGACTTCTCTTTGATCCTGAGAAATATTTTATTGTATGTGCAAATGTTCTCGGATCATGCTATGGCACCACCGGTCCCGGATCTGTAAATCGTGAAACCGGTAAACCCTGGCTTCACGATTTCCCCCTGATAACTGTCAGGGATCTTGTCAATGTCCATGAAATCCTAAGGAACTACCTGGGGATTAAACAGATACACACAATATTAGGCGCCTCCATCGGCGGATACCAGGCTCTTGAGTACAGTATCATGTTCCCCGACCTGATACGCAGGCTTATCGTTCTGGCCTCAGGTGCAAAACAGACTCCATGGGCTCTGGCATTCAGCGAATCGATGCGTCTTGCAATGCAGGCGGATGAGACATTTACTTCAGGCGATCCTGAAGGAGGCAGGAAAGGGCTTAAGGCAGCAAGATCCATCGCATTGATAAGCTACAGGACAATGACTGCCTATAACCAGACTCAGAAGGAAGATGATGATGAAAAACTTACCGGCTTCAAAGCTGCTTCCTACCAGGCATACCAGGGCGAAAAGCTGGTAAAAAGGTTCAATCCTTATTCCTACTGGTGTCTTACCTGCCTCTCCGATACCCATAACATAGGCAGGGGACGGGGAGGAATAATAAAAGCCCTCAAAAAGATCAGTGCCAATGTTCTTTGCGTGGGAATAAAATCAGATATTCTCTTTCCGACCGATGATCAAAAATATATCACAGCAAATACGGAACATGCAGAGTATGTTGAAATAGACTCATCTTACGGACACGACGGCTTCCTGATTGAAACAGAGACTGTTACAAATGTTGTGAGAAAATTCTGGGAAAATAATTCTAATAAATAACCAAATGACAAGGGAAAAACTGAGAATAGGTATGTTCGGGTACGGCTGTGTAGGACAAGGATTACATGATGTCCTGAACAGCAGTAAAGGCTTTAAGGCCGATATCGTAAGAATATGTGTCAAGGACCGGACAAAAAAGAGAAGGATACCAATGTCTAATTTCACCTTCGATAAGAATGATATCCTCAATGACCCGTCAATAAATCTTGTTGTAGAGCTTATTGATGATGCTGATGCTGCATACAAAATAGTAACAACGGCAATGAAAAAAGGCAAGAATGTGGTTACAGCCAATAAGGTGATGGTTGCAAAACATTTCAGGGAGCTTGTGCAAATGCAGGAAAAGTATAAGGTATCACTCTTATATGAGGCTTCTGCAGGAGCAAGCATCCCGATCATAAGAAACCTGGAGGAATACTATGATAATGAACTGTTATACTCTTTAAGAGGTATTCTTAACGGTACAACAAATTATGTGCTTACCCTTATGCACAACCAGGGAATCGAGTATGATGTTGCCCTGAACGAGGCGAGGGAAAAGGGATTTGCCGAATCAGATCCGACACTCGATGTTGACGGATGGGATCCGAAGTACAAGCTGTGCATTATAACCGGTCATGCATACGGTCTCTTCCTCGAACCATCAGAAGTGTTTCACTATGGCATCAGGACAATTTCGAAGTTCGATATTCAGTATGCAAAGGAAAAGGGTTTAAAGATTAAACTTGTTCCCTTTGTGGGTAAAACAAATGAAAATACTATTACAAGCTTTGTCCTTCCACGATTTATCTCTCCGGATAAATATCTTTATAATGTTGACAACGAATATAACGGGGTGATTACCGAAGCGGCATTTGCCGACAAGCAGTTCTTCTCCGGCAAGGGTGCCGGCGGCCATGCCACAGGAAGCGCTGTGCTTTCTGATATTTCAGCCAATTCTTATGGATACAGGTATGAATATAAAAAGTACCTCCAGGGAACTGTTACAAATTATACCCGAAACTTCAGGATTGAAGTATATCTAAGATATAATAGAGAAAAGGACAGGGATTTATTTGGTTTTGAGGAAGTCTCGGAATACTTTTGCGGCAAATCATATAAGTATGCAATCGGTATTGTAAACCTTGAAAGATTATACATATTGAGAGAACAACTTCAAAAAATGGATGTTTTTATAATTAATACGGGTAGAAAGGGGATAAACTGACTTCATGAACTCACCCCCCATCCCCCCTCTCTCCGCCAGTTGGCGGAGAGAGGGGGAAGTCCTGAGCGAAGCGAAGGAAAGGGGGTGAGTTCATGCAAAACAAGAAAAGGAATAAGAAATAATTATGAAACCTTTACTGGA
>CAZKWD010000328.1:0-3128 GCA_964556175.1 uncultured Rikenellaceae bacterium | reverse complement strand
GTTATAGAAAAAGAGAGACCGGATGGTATACTGCTCTCATTCGGAGGCCAGACAGCTCTCAACTGCGGTACAAAATTGTATTTATCGGGAGTATTTGAAAAGTATGGCGTAAAGGTGCTGGGCACACCGGTAGCTGCAATTATGGACACCGAGGATCGGGAGCAGTTCGTAAAAAGGCTGAATGAAATATATATTAAGACACCCCGGAGTATAGCGGTGGCCAGCGTTGAAAAGGCTCTTGAAGCCGCTGAAAACCTTGGATTTCCGGTAATCATCAGGGCTGCATATACCCTTGGCGGACAGGGCAGTGGTTTTGCTTCCGATGCCGGGGAATTACAAAATCTTTCAGCCAGAGCATTTTCATATACTGACCAGATACTTGTAGAGGAGAGCCTGAAAGGGTGGAAAGAGGTAGAATATGAGGTTGTAAGGGACAAGCACGATAACTGTATCACCGTGTGCAACATGGAGAACTTCGATCCTCTGGGGATCCATACCGGTGAAAGCATTGTCGTGGCACCTTCGCAGACCCTTACAAACAGTGAATATCATAAACTGAGGGAGCTCTCAATAAAAATAATAAGGCATATTGGGGTTATCGGTGAATGTAATGTTCAATATGCCCTCTCCCCCCATTCAGAAGATTATCGTGTCATTGAAGTAAATGCCAGGTTGTCACGGTCGAGTGCCCTCGCCTCAAAAGCAACAGGGTACCCACTTGCCTTCATTGCAGCAAAACTTGGAATCGGATATGGTCTGCACGAGTTGAAAAACTCAGTTACAAAGGATACTACAGCCTTTTTTGAACCTGCACTTGATTATATCGTATGCAAAATACCACGGTGGGACCTGAATAAATTCCAGGGAGTGTCGCATACCATTGGTAGCAGCATGAAAAGCGTCGGTGAGGTAATGTCGATAGGCAGAAATTTCGAAGAGGCCATCCAGAAAGGTTTGAGAATGATCGGCCAGGGAATGCATGGTTTTACCGGAAACAGGGAATTGAAATTCAGAGAGATAGAAACCGAACTGTCAGAACCTACCGACATGAGGATTTTTTCAATAGCGGAAGCTCTTGAGAAAGGAATATCGATCGACAGGATTTATGAGCTTACACGGATCGATAAATGGTTCCTTTTCAAACTCAGGAATATAATAAACATTAAAGATGAGTTATGTAAATATAAGACAATTGAAAGTATTCCGCAGGAATTCCTTGGCAACGTTAAAATACACGGATTCAGTGATTTCCAGATAGCAAGGCACGTCCTGAAGTCAGGTCCCGCCCAGATCAACGATGACCTGATGAAGGTGAGAAAATACAGGAAATCACTTGGAATTGTCCCATATGTAAAACAGATTGACACCCTGGCTGCTGAATATCCTGCAGTTACAAATTACCTTTATCTTACCTACAGTGCATCAGAACATGATATACATTATGAAAATGACTGTAAATCAGTAATAGTGCTGGGTTCCGGTGCATACAGAATCGGCTCCAGCGTGGAATTCGATTGGTGTTCGGTAAATGCTATAGAGACAATAAGAAAAGAGGGACTCCGGTCAATAATGATAAACTATAATCCTGAAACTGTAAGTACCGACTATGACATATGCGACAGACTTTATTTCGATGAACTTACCTTTGAAAGGGTACTTGATATCATCGATCTGGAAAATCCGGGAGGTGTAATTGTATCTGTCGGCGGACAGATACCTAATAACCTTGCAATGAGGTTATATAAAGAGAATGTGCCAGTCATGGGGACTTCTCCCATATCTATCGACCGGGCAGAGAACAGGCATAAATTTTCAGAAATGCTGGATGACCTGTCTGTCGATCAGCCCCGATGGAAAGAGCTCTCATCAATCCGGGATATTATTGAATTTGTTGACCGTATAGGATTCCCCGTCCTTATAAGACCCTCCTATGTACTTTCAGGCGCTGCAATGAATGTAGTATCAAATAAAAATGAGCTGACCCACTTTCTCGACCTGGCTGCCAGGGTATCAAAGCAATACCCGGTAGTTGTTTCAGAATTTATAGAGAGCGCCAAGGAAATTGAGATCGATGCAGTTGCAAAAGAGGGAGAAATACTGGCTTACGCCATAAGTGAACATGTCGAATTTGCCGGTGTTCATTCAGGCGATGCCACAATTGTCTTTCCTCCCCAGAAGATATATTTTGAAACTGTCAGGCGTATAAAACGTATTTCGCGTCAGATCACTAAAGAGCTTAACATAACGGGTCCTTTCAACATACAGTTCCTTGCCAGGGATAATGATATAAAGGTTATTGAATGCAATCTCAGGGCAAGCCGGAGCATGCCCTTTGTTTCCAAAGTCCTCAAATCGAACCTGATAGAGCTTGCAACAAAAGTTATGCTGGGTATTCCAACTGAAAAACCTGACAAATCGGTATTTGAGCTTGATTATGTGGGAGTGAAAGCACCGCAGTTCAGTTTTTCACGTCTGGCAAAGGCCGATCCTGTACTTGGAGTCGATATGGCATCAACAGGTGAGGTGGGATGTATTGGAGAAGGTTTTTACGAAGCAATACTTAAAGCAATGTTCTCAGTTGGTTACAGGGTGCCTGAAAAAAGTGTCCTTCTCTCAACAGGTCCGGCAAGATCAAAGGTAGAGCTTCTTAACAGCGCAAAAGCCCTTCGTGAAAAGGGACATAAGCTTTATGCCACAAGGGGCACTCAGCAATTTCTTACAGACGCAGGTGTTGAAGCTCACGTGGCTTACTGGCCTGATGAAGATAAATCACCCAACACAATTGAACTTATCAGGACACGCGAGGTGGACCTCGTTGTAAATATCCCGAAAAACCTAAGCGCTTCAGAACTTGATAATGATTATTCAATACGACGTAATGCTGTCGATTATAACGTTCCCCTTCTGACAAATGCAAGACTGGCAAGTGCATTTATCCTTGCTTTTTGCCGTATGAGTGAAAAGGAACTGGCAATAAAGAGCTGGGATGAGTATAAATAGGTTGAAGAGGGTTGAAGGAGTTGAAGAAGTTGAATCAATAAAGGCTTCCCTCCCTGGAGGGGCTGGGGGTGGGTTTAATGGGTTGAAGAAGTTGAAGGAGTTAAAGGGGATTATAAAAACAATGTAAC
>CAZKWD010000327.1:0-3143 GCA_964556175.1 uncultured Rikenellaceae bacterium | reverse complement strand
TATGCTCCGAATAGCCGATACAATATTCAGCTTTGATGTTCTTGAAGAAAAATTCAAATGCGATCTGCCTCATTGTATGGGTAACTGCTGCAGGTATGGTGATTCAGGAGCTCCATTATCCGATTCAGAGGTGCTGATCCTGAAAGAAATATATCCTGCAGTAAAACCATACCTGAGACCTGAAGGTATTAAAGCAATAAAAGAAAAGGGGACAAGCGTAATTGATTTTGAAAAAGATATGGTAACGCCACTTATTGGTAATGACGAGTGTGCCTATTCCATTCTTGATGGGAATATTTTCATGTGCGGCATAGAAAAAGCATGGGAAGATGGGAAGACAGGTTTTCAAAAACCTGTTTCATGCCACCTTTTTCCGGTCAGAATAAAACAATATAAGGACTTCCGAGCTGTAAATTACCAGGAATTATCAATATGTTCCTGTGCCCGTGACAAAGGCAGGAAGGAGGGTATTTATGTCTATGAATTTCTCAGGGAATCCCTTATAAGGGCTCTTGGTAAAGAAATGTACGAAGAGCTCTGCATTGCAGCTAAAGAATTAAGAAAAGGAAAAAACAAATAAATAGCCATACGGCGATTACAATAATTTAGGTTTGGATTTTAATAAGGGAATTGAGACTATTATGCTCTTTTTCAGATATTATTCAAGGTTTAGACCGATTTTAAAAAAAATATCTATCTGGTATAGAATATTTTTAAAAAAGAGTTATATTTACTTGCTTAATAAACCTAAAACTATTTCGTATGAAGAAACTTTTTCTGTTGATTATTCTGTTTGTGTTTGCCGGTGTATACACACTGCAGGCCCAGACAGTAGTCATTACCGGAACGATTTCCTCTGCCATTGAAGAGGAAGGACCGATCCCGGGAGTAACGGTTCAGGTAAAAGGTACCACAATAGGTGCCATTACCGATGCAAACGGGAAATACACCCTTACTGTACCGCAGAGTGCGACAACACTTGTTTTCTCCTATATCGGAATGAAAAAGCAGGAGGTTGAAATTGCTGGCCGTACAGTAATTGACGGTGTTATGGAATCTGATATTCTGGGCCTTGAGGAGGTAGTTGTTACCGCTCTTGGCATCTCGAGAGAGAAGAAGGCTCTTGGTTATTCTGTTCAGGATGTTACCGGAGAGGAAATTGCTAAGGCAAAGGAGACAAACATAATCAACTCTTTGCAGGGGCGTGTTTCCGGAGCACAAATTACATCGACTTCAGGTGCCGTTGGTGCTTCATCAAGGATCGTCATCAGAGGGATTTCCTCATTGAGTGGAAATAACCAGCCTCTGTTTGTCGTTGATGGTATTCCCATTGATAATGCAAACTTTGGTGATACCGGCACAGACGGGACAAACAAAGGTAGCGGTGCTGCAGATATAAACCCTGATGATATTGAAACCCTGACAGTTCTTAAGGGAGCCAATGCTTCAGCGCTTTATGGTTCAAGAGCTTCTGCAGGAGTTATCGTTGTTACTACCAAGAAAGGCAAGAAAGGCGAAAAGCTTACGGTTAACGTAAGTAATACCACTTCATTTGAAACACCGCTGAGACTGCCTGATTTTCAGGACAAATATGGTCAGGGTAACGCCGGACAATTCTCATATGTTGATGGTGGCGGAGGCGGTATAAACGACGGTGTCGATGAGAGCTGGGGTCCGCCGCTTGACGTCGGGTTAATGATACCTCAGTTTTCCTCGGTAGATGAAAATGGCGTAGCTCAACCGGCTCCGTGGATCTCACATCCTGATAATATAAAGGATATTTTTGAAGTTGGCTACACAGTATCGACAAACGTTTCTTTTACAGGCGGCAGTGAAAAATCAAGTTTCAGACTTTCTTACACCGACCTGAATCAGAAGGGGATGATCCCCAATACTGATTATAAAAAGAAAACTCTTTCTTTCAGTGCAAGTTCTAACCCTGTTGATAAGCTTACATTCTCAGCTGGAGGAAACTATGTGAATGCACATAGTGATAACCAGCCCGGATATGGTTATAATGCAAATAACATTATGCAGCAGTTTACATGGACAGGAAGGCAGGTTGATTATACGCTCCTGCGTGATAAACAGTATAATGCGGATGGATCAATCTATAACTGGAACCATAATTATCACAATAATCCATATATGACCCTTTACGAAAACCTTAACGCTCTCAACCGTGACAGGTTAATCGGTAATGCTACTGTGAAGTATCAGTTTACTGACTGGCTGAGTGCCTTTATAAGGACCGGAGGTGATGTTTATTTGAACGCCACGTCTGAGAGAAAATTTGTGGGAGACATGGATTTCCGTAATGGAAATTATTTTGAAGATGTCAGGTTGTTCAGAGAAATCAACAGCGATTTTCTTGTAGCAATTGATAAATCATTTGGATCCGATTTTAATTTTAGCTTCAATTTTGGAGGCAACAGGATGGATAGAAGGTACCAGCGTAATACAGGGGAAGCTCCTGAATTAGCTATTCCGGGTGTCTACAATGTTGCTAACTCTTCTGTCACACCAAAAGTTTCAAATTATCTTTCACTGAAGAGGATCAACAGCCTATACGGTTTTGGCCAGATAAGTTTCAGGGATGCAATATTCCTTGACTACTCAATGAGAAATGACTGGTCAAGCACCCTGCCGCCGGAACATAATTCATATTTATATCCCGGTATTTCCCTGGGTGCAGTGCTCACGGATCTTCTTGGCGTCAAATCCAATGTTCTTTCATTTGCCAAGCTCCGCGCCAGCTGGGCACAGGTTGGTGGAGATACCAATCCGTATTCACTTGAACCAACCGTTTCATTTGGTGACGGATGGAATGCAAGCACAAAGCTGCTGAACCTCTATGTTCCAAATGAATTACCTAACGCTGAACTGAAGCCACAGATGAACAAATCGCTTGAATTTGGTGCTGATCTGCGCTTCTTCTTAGACAGGGTAAGACTTGATATTACATATTATAATCAGCAATCCATCAACCAGATTGTTTCTATTCCGATATCCGGAGCTTCCGGTTATTTGACAAAAATAATCAATGCAGGAAGGATTGATAACAAGGGTGTTGAGTTATTGCTTTCAGTTACACCTGTTAAAGTCAACAATTTACAGTGGGATATCACTTTCAACTGGTCGAA
>CAZKWD010000326.1:0-3149 GCA_964556175.1 uncultured Rikenellaceae bacterium | reverse complement strand
GGCCTTCCTGATCCCTTAACCTGAGTATTACAGGAGCAAATTCACCTTCATTTCCTGAATACTTACTATTAAACTTTGAGAGAACTGGAGCAGCCGTTTCATCATCATAATAACCGTTGCCGAAGAATCCGAGTATCTCACCGGCAGCATCATTCATATCCAGAGCAAGTTGTACATCTCTAAGGTCGGCAATAACCGTTCCCCTATCCATCCTTGTATTTCCGAAACGGACGGTTCCTGAAACCCGGAAATTATAAATTGCCATACCTCCGTTCATGGTGGAGCCGATCAGAGTAACCTCTTCTCCCGGATTCACTTCCAACTTCTGAGAGAAATCCTCGCTCAGCAATACCTCGCCAGATGTCTTTGGCAGTGAGCCTCTTACAAGTGACTTTTGAAGATTAAGACGTTCTGCCTCATCGGAATCCTTAGAAAGAAGATCCAGACCTATTCCCATAGAGGGTCCCTGACTGCGGGTTTCCCCGTTTTCATCAGGTACGTCGATTAAACCGCCGAATTTGATGCGGGTTACCCATTTCATGTCAGGGAAGGTTTTTTCGAGATCTTCTTTCAGAGCACTCACTCCCAATAATGCCAGGTCATTGGGAACCTGGTCCATGTTGTCGGCATATGCCTTAGTCATTACCTTAACATGACCGGTTGATATCCGGGCTGTTTGTTCTATCATATCTACCATAATACCGTTGATGTAACCACGGACGAATACCGCCAGCATAACACCGATGGCCACAACCAGAAGGGGAAGCAGGCTCCTGCTTTTGTCCCTTAAAAGTCCTTTTAATAAAAACCGTATCATTGTAATTTCCCCCTTAAAGCTTCTGTTGGATTCATTTTTGCTATTCTTCTGGATGGCCAGTAACTTACTATTGCAGTGGCTATCAGGACAATAATCGTGGTGCCGATAACCAGCCCGCCGCTATAGACAGGATACATGGTATCGGCAATGGCAAACCCATAATCCGCGGAAGACACTCCCAATGTAATTCCCTTACTCGCGAACCATGCAAGAAAGGGTATGCCGTAAATGGCACCCACCAATGCAGCAAGAATGGCATGCATGGCACCTTCAATGGTAAAGAGCCCGACCACTTCACGTTGAGTATATCCAAGGGCAACATAGGTGCCTATTTCCTTCTGCCTGCGGAAAATAGAGAGTACCTGAGTATCAAATATTGCCAGAAGAGCAAGTATCAGGAGGATAGTATAGAAGATAGACTGTCCTACTGATTTTGTTTTGATCATTTCTTCAATATCACTCACCAGTGCTTTATGGGTCATTAACTTCCAGTTGTCAGTTTCTTCCCTTACTTTCTCTTTGTCACGGAAGGTTAATATTGTTGCTTCATCCGGCATGAGTGTCATGGATTGAAGATTTTCCATAGGTATCCATACCTGGGCCAGATCTACTGTTGGTACATTGGTAGTAAAAATATCAGTTATGCAAATGTCGGTAGCATCAAATGTACCATTTGTATCACGCCACCTGATAGTAACATAATCCCCTGGCTTCAACTTATTCGTATTGGCCATGTTGGAGCCAATAATGGCTGGTATAGCCTCAACCAGAGTATCCAGTTTATGTGTAGGTAATTCCAGAAGTGTCTGATCCGGATTAATTCCCTTGATCAGGATCGATTGCATGCGTCCTTCATTAAAGAGGGTCCCCTGGGTTATCAGTACAGGTACCATGTTACCCGCATCAATTTCGGCCTGAAATTCAGCAGGTATGGTCCCATGTGCATCAGTCAGGGTAAAAGCATCATAAGGATCATAGTTTATATTCCAGTATTGACCTCCTCCTATTTCCCAGTCGGTCATATCATTTTTTGCCTGGCGGTCCCATCCTACGAGGATACCCCTGGCGGCAATGATTATAACGAAGGAGAATGACAATACGATCACATTGAGCCAGGTCCGTAACCCGGCTCCTATGAGATTCTTAAATGCCAGTTTTATTGCAAGTATCATTGTATTCTTTTTTAAATTGTTTCGTCTTTATCCAGCTTTCCGTCTTTCAGGTATATTTTTCTTTTCAGATAGCCTATAACTTTCTCATCGTGGGTGGCAAAAAGGAAGGTAGTTTTCAATTCCTCATTAAGTTTTGCCATTGTTTGCAAAATGTTATGTGAATTGGCAGCATCAAGATTAGCTGTAGGTTCGTCGGCCACAACAAGTGATGGCTTTTTAACCATGGCACGTGCAATGGCAACTCTCTGGCACTCTCCTCCTGAAAGCTGTGGAGGCTTTTGCTTTATCTTATCAAGGAGTCCTACCCATTCCAGTGCATCCATAACCATCTTCTTCCTTTCGTTTGATGATAATTTGAGTAACAGCAATGGAAACTCCACGTTTTCGTAAACAGTATGTACTGCCAGCAGGTTATAACTCTGGAAAATAAACCCGATCTTCTCTTTCCGGAGTTTAGCTGCCCCTTTGGCGGTTAACTTGCCAATGGACTGGTCAAGAACGATTACTTCTCCCTCGGATGGTGTATCAAGCGATCCCACAATGTTGAGGAGTGTGGTTTTACCGGAACCGCTTGGTCCGATCAAACCTGCAAATTCGCCGACACCAAGACTTAAATCGATACCTTTAAGAGCAGTGAACTCACTTTTCCCCATAGGGAAACGCTTAGTGAGATTGTGTGTTTTGATAATCAAATTGTCTTCCATCATTTTTTGATTTTGATCTTGTGGTTCTGAATATAATGTATTTATTATTGTTAATGGTTAAAAACCAGCATTAATTGTATTCCGCTTCCTGCATATAAAATCTCATCAGTTCGCTGTGTGGGAATGTTGTACTCCTTCGGATTGATATACCCCATCAGGTAAAGTGTGAATCTATTGAATTGCCTTTGCCAGTTCACAAAATTATAGACCCTCCTGTTCGTCCAGTCGTAATAGATGATGGCGCTTATATTATCGAAGATTCCTATGGGATAAGAAAGATTCAGTAACGAAAAATTGATCGAATTGTTGAATTCAAACGGGTTTTCATCAAAAGTGGCCATTAGCTGTTCGTAAGTGATTGTCAGGCCATTACCAATTCCGAATGTATAGTCAATTCCCAGATTGATAATTTCCTGGTTGGAAAAAACTCCCAGGTCTTCATTATATTTTGACCAT
>CAZKWD010000325.1:0-3163 GCA_964556175.1 uncultured Rikenellaceae bacterium | reverse complement strand
AGCAAATCCGAATGACCCGCTTAATTATGTTGGACTTGCAAAAGTTGCACATTGTATCGGCGACGGCAAGACTGCTGATGAGATGAGGGCAAAAGCCAAAAGCTTTCTTCTCCCCTATAAAAAGATAAAAAAAATAAATCCCCCGGCTGACGTATATGCGTTTACGCTGGCAAAAATCGCCGAGTCATACATTAAGGACCGGGAGGTTGACACGGCAGTAGCTCTTCCGTTGATCAGGGAAGCAGTAAAGATTGATCCAAAAAATCCGGAGATATTTCTTATTGCAGGTGACATTTACATTCTGGCAAACGATGGTTCAAATGCGATCAAGAACTATAACCTTGCACAGTTTGCTGATCCCACTTCCCCTACTGCGGCGATGAAGATAGGGAGCATCTATGTAAGGGGTAAGAGCCTTAATCCTGCAATCGACTACTTTGAGGAGGCCATTGGACTTGATCCCAATTATGCTCCTGCTTACAGGGAACTCGGCCAAGTCTATTGGATGGCCCAGCGACTTGAGCAGTCAAAGGCTAACTATAAGAAATACCTTGAACTGAGTACCGGAAACATTCCTGCACAAACAAGGTATGTATCTTCACTGTTCTATGCCGGAGACTATGATCAGGTAATTAAAAATGTCGAAGAGATCCTTGCTGTTGACAATTCCAGGTTATTCTTAAACAGACTCGCAGGCTATTCTTACTATGAAATGAAGAACCCTGATTACGAAAAGGCTTTTTCCTATATGGACCAGTTGTTTAAAACTGTTTCAGAAGAAAGGATATTATGGAAGGATCACCACTATATAGCAAGGATCCTGATGAAGAAGAATCAGAATTATCCAAAGATGATTAATGAGCTTGCTGATCTTGAACAGCAGCTTAAAAAAGAAAAATCAAGGTACTCATCCGCTTCGGCTTCCATGAAACCGAAGATCAAACCGGCTGTGGATGATCTAACTAATAAAGTTGCCGAACAGAAAGCCGCGGTTGAAAATGCCGGCAAAGAAATTGACAGGGGATTCAGCGAATATGAAAAAGTTCTTGAAATGAAACCCCAGGACAAGGCAGTATTAAGTGAAATGGCAGTTAGTTATTATAATTTCAAACTATATGATAAAGCTGCAGAGACCTGGATAAAAATGTTAACACCGGGTGAAGAAAAGACTGAAGAATATATGCAGATAGGAAGGACCTATTATACAGCAGAGAACTATAAAAAAGCAGACTCTATTTTCAATGTTGTTATAAAGAAATGGCCTGATGAAATCCCTGCTTACGTTTGGGTTGCCAGAACCTATTCCAAAATGGACCCCGATTATAAATCGGGTCAGGCAAAACCAAAATTTGAAAAGGTCATTGAAATGGCAAAATCAGATTCTCTGAAAAATGAATCTGAAATGGCAGATGCGATGCAGTATCTTGGATATTATCATATGTTAAATGAAAATTTTACAACATCAAAAAACTATTATAACAGGCTTATTAACCTTAACCCTGATAATAAGGAAAACAAAATTAAAGGATACACCGGATTAGGATTGATTGAACTCCGTATGGCCTCCAATGAAAAAGAAAATGAAAAAAGGCTTCCTTACCTGTCAAAATCGGCAAGTGCATACAACAAGATCCTTGAGATTGATCCGAATAATGCTACTGCCAAGAACCAGATCAATTATATACGTGATTACGAAACGCAGGTAAGAAAGGGAATTAATCCTAACGAGATAAAAGGGATAATCAAAGATGCAGCAACGGGACGGCCTGTTGCGTATGCCTCGATAAGAGTTAAAGATACAGCAGCTGAAAATTTAGCTAATCCCAGCGGTGTATATAAGTTTGAAATACCGCAGGGCTCTGAAGTACTTGTAATATCTGCCGATGGATACAAAACAAAAGAGATCCCATTAACAAAATCAAGGGTTTATAACGTTTCACTTGAAAAATAAGTTAAAACCGGGGATATTATTTTTTCAGGTTTAATCATAGGGTAAAGGGGTAAAATAACGGTCTTATTGATTGAGAATAATGTATTACCCAATCAAAAAGATCAATAATATTTTAATTTCTTTGGAAAAAATAATTGATAATATATATATTTGCGAATTGTTAAATCTTAAACCTAAACAAATCGATTAAAATGAGTAAAGGAAGTAGTAGATTCAAAGATGCGCTGCAGAATATATTTGCGGCAAGTGCTATCTTAATAGCTTTTGTGGTATCCTATTTATTGTTTGTCAATATAATGGGTAATCCGGTTAACTTCGAAGGGGGTAATCCGAAAGGACTGGCTCTTGAGGGGAACTATCTTGGAATCATATACAAAGGTGGTTTCATAGTTCCTATTCTTATGACCTGTGTTCTCGCACTTATTATCTTTGTTTTTGAAAGGATTATTACACTTTCAAGAGCCAAGGGAAAAGGCAGGTTAAACACATTTGTCCGCCAACTTCAGACTCTCCTTAATGAAGATAAAATTGAAGATGCCATGGATGCTTGCGACAAGCAAAGGGGTTCTCTGGCCAATGTTATGAAAGCAGGCCTGTTGCGTTACCGTGACCTTCAAAAGGACAGGGAACTTGAGAAAGACCAGAAGATCCTTTCTATCCAGAAGTCTTTCGAAGAAGCCACTGCACTCGAATTACCAATGCTTTCAAGGAACATGGTAATTTTCTCTACATTGGCATCCATATCAGTGTTGATAGGTCTTATCGGAACTGTATTAGGTATGATCCGGGCATTTGCTGCACTTGCCCAATCAGGAGCTCCTGATGCATTAGCTCTTTCACAGGGTATATCTGAAGCTCTTGTAAATACCGCGTTCGGTATTACAGGATCAACTCTAGCTATTATAGCCTTCAATTATTTTTCAACATCAGTTGATTCATATACATATAAAATAGACGAAGCAGGATTCAGCCTGACGCAAAATTTTGCCACATCACTGAAAAGTACTTAATAAGAGTTGATCTTTTGGTTAAATTAATACAAATATAAAAAGCTAAAATGCCAAAGATTAAATTACCAACGAAGTCGCCCCGCATCGACATGACGCCGATGGTTGACCTTTTTTCAGTAGTACTTATTTTCCTTATGCTTACTACGACAATGAGACAACCAGAACCGTCTATTGTTGATACTCCATTTTCAATATCAGAAAA
>CAZKWD010000324.1:0-3163 GCA_964556175.1 uncultured Rikenellaceae bacterium | reverse complement strand
CACCAGGGAGGGGTTGGAATCATCATGCACGGGATGAGAATCGCTACTAACGGCGATATAAGGCTCGATGAGACACCCGGACAATGGCAGCCCATACCAAAACAGAAAAAACGAACCGTTGATCAAAAGGGTAATTTTATAACTACCTACCTTACCTATCCCGATTCGTCAATAAACCGTAAGGGCTTTAATCCGGTAATATATCCTGACCTCTATTTCAATTATACAGTTACAACACGGGCTGAAGGAGGATCCATAATTGTATCAGTGGATTTAGACCGTCCTATGCCGGCTGAATTTATTGGCAAAGTGGGTTTTAACATGGAACTGTTTCCGGGTATCCTGTTCGGCAAGATATGGATCATGGATGACCGGTCAGGTATCTTTACCCGCCAGGCAAATGGTCCTGGAATGTTTGATAAGAATGGAGAACTGGTGGCAGCCGCACCAATGGCAAAGGGCAAAAAGCTTGTCATTGCCCCGGAAGATGATTATCTGCGAATGACAATATATTCAAAAACAGGGGATCTGCAGCTTATCGACGGACGTTATACCCATAACAACGGCTGGTTTGTTGTCCGCTCCCTGGTGCCTGAAGGTGCTGCTTCAGATGCAATAGAATGGGTAATTACTCCTAATGTCGTTAAAGGCTGGATAGCTACTCCTGTGGTTCATGTCTCCCAGGTGGGGTATCATCCTGAACAACAGAAATTTGCTTTTGTTGAACTTGATAAAAATGATCCTGTCAGGAAAAACCTGGAACTGGTAAAGATTGACGCTGATGGCAATTACAAATCAGTCATTTCAGAAAAACCAGTGGAATGGGGCAGATTTCTTCGCTATGACTATCTGAAACTTGATTTTTCCTCTGTCCGGGAGCCGGGAATATATATGGTCAAGTATGGAGATCAGCAATCACAACCTTTCAGCATTAGTTCTGATATTTATGAACGTAATATCTGGCAGCCTACTCTCGAATATTTTCTGCCTGTGCAGATGTGTCATATGCGGGTCAACGAAAAATACCGTGTCTGGCATGGCCTCTGTCACATGGATGATGCCCTGATGGCGCCTGTGAACCATAACCATTTCGATGGATACATCCAGGGAGAGTCGACCATGACTGACTATAAGCCTGGTGAGCCTGTCCCGGGTCTCAATATTGGAGGCTGGCACGATGCCGGAGACTATGATCTGAGGGTTGAATCGCAAAGTGGTGAGGTTTACATACTTACACAGGCTTATGAGGAGTTTAATGTGAAGTATGATGAAACCTCCATTGATCAGCATAGCAGGATAGTAGAGATACACCAGCCTGACGGAAAGCCTGATATCCTTCAGCAGATTGAGCATGGAGCCCTTTCGGTTGTGGGCGGATACAGGACATTGGGACGGCTTTACAGAGGTATTATCTGTCCGACACTGAGACAGTATGTCCTGCTTGGCGATGGCAGTACCATGACAGACGGAATTGTAAGCAGCCCTTCACCGGCTGATGACAGGTGGGTTTTCACCGAGGATAATCCCGGGAGGGAACTTACTGTTGCAGCTCACATGGCAGCCGCCTCAAGAGTATTGAAAGGCTTTAATGATACACTTGCTGTTCAATGCCTGGAGCTTTCTGAAGCAATCTTCAGCCTTGATCGAACCATAACAGGCTATGCTGCTTCATCAAAGATCCACGCTGCAACTGAGCTTTTCAGAACCACTGGCAAACAGGTTTACAAAGATTATATTATTGAAAATAAAGATCTGGTTATCAGAATGTTCGGGAATCTGGGCTGGCTGGTTGGACCGGCTCTTAAAGAGATTGAGGATAGCTCTTTTACTCAATCAATAGAAAAAGCTGCTGTCGCTTTCTCTTCCCAAATAGTCCGAATGGGTGGTGAGACACCCTTCGGTGTTCCTTACCGACCACATATCTGGGGAGCAGGATGGGATATTCAGAGTTTCGGAGTCAAACAGTATTTCCTTAACAAAGCATTCCCTGAGATATTTCCGTCAGATTATATTTTTAATGCCCTCAATTTCATCCTTGGTGTCCATCCCGGTCCAAATACATCATCATTTGCTTCAGGGGTAGGGGCCAGGTCAACCACTATAGCCTATGGAGTCAACAGGGCAGACTGGTCATATATTCCAGGCGGGGTATCTTCAGGCACTGCACTTATACGTCCCGATTTCCCGGAATTGCTCGAATGGCCCTTTTTGTGGCAGCAACAGGAATATGTCATGGGTGGAGGAGCAACCAATTTTATGTTCCTGGTCCTGGCAGCAGACAAACTTCTGTCAGATAAATAACGGTTAGTTAAAGAATCAATCAAGCTTTAATCACACCATTTAATAATATGGGAAAAATACTTAGGATAGGCATACTGAGAGAAACCAAGAATCCTCCCGACAGGAGAGTCGCCATAACTCCACCCCAGATAATAAACCTTGAGGAACAGTATCCAAATGTTGAATTTATTGTTCAGCCAAGCGATATAAGGTGCTATTCCGATGAAGAATATGAATACCTCGGAATACCGCTGAAAGAGGACCTTGAGGAGTGTGATATCCTGATGGGAATAAAAGAGGTTGATAGAAGGACATTCCTGCCTGACAAAACATACCTTTTCTTTGCACATGTAGGGAAAAAACAGCCTTATAACAGGGAGATGTTCAGGGATATGGCTCAAAAGAAGATACGACTCATTGATTATGAATACCTCACAACTGACACCGGTGTAAGGGTTGTCGCATTCGGAAGGTACGCGGGAATTGTCGGAGCATATAACGGATTGAGAGCCAGGGGTATAAAAACCAACAGGTTCAAGCTTAAACCTGCATGCCAGTGTCATGACCTCGAAGAGATGTGGGCGGGTCTTCGCCTGATAGAACTGGTTGCGGGATTAAAAATCCTTGTAACAGGCGGAGGACGTGTGGCAAACGGAGCCATGGAGACATTAAACGTCTGCAACCTGGTACAGGTTGATCCGGAAGAGTTTTTGAACCGTGAGTTTGACGTTCCTGTTGTATGCCAGATAGGCCCTGAACACTATGTAAGACATAAGGGTGGGAAGAAGTTCAGCTTCAGTTATTTTATAAAACACCCGGGTGAATTTGAATCAACCTTTTTCCCTTTTACAAAGGTGACTGATATTCTTGTTGCAGGCCATTA
>CAZKWD010000323.1:0-3164 GCA_964556175.1 uncultured Rikenellaceae bacterium | reverse complement strand
GTGTCCCGCGAAGCTGACTTAACTGTAAAACCAATAATCTCGACGGAGTTAATCGGATAATATTGACCACTAAAAAATGGAGCTAAGCACCTGGTATTTAATTATATGTGTTAATTGCATTCTGCCTGACCAAATGTGGTCAAGAAGCTCAGCTCTTACACTTTACCAGCGTTTAGGAAATTAATTCTTGCATACCAGCAATTCGTCAAGTCCACATTCAGAAATTCTAATCAACACCTACTACTCATATTTAAGTACATCAACCGGATTTGAGTTGGCCGCTTTAAGTGTTTGAGACAGAACCGTAAAAATGCCTATTATGAACACAATTATAATGCCGGTAAAGAGAGTGCCTGCACCGAATGCAACATGGAAGGCAAGGAACTTAAGCCAAGTTGAGTTTAATAAATATGCCAAAGGAGCAGCTATGACAGCTGCTATTAGAAGCATGATTATGAACGTCCGGCCAATGAGGAGGGCAACACTTTTTGATTGTGAACCAAAAACTTTTCTTATACCGACCTCTTTTAGTTTTGTCTGAATGGTATAAGTTGCCATTCCAAAAAGTCCTAGACATGCTACGATAACTGCCAGTATAGTTGCAAAGCCAACTGTATATAAAACATCTCCGAACATGCCATAATAATCCTTTATCTCATACTCAAGGAATGAACCCTGAAGATCATGATAAGGGTCAATTGAAGTCCAGACAGCTTTAAATTTAGCTAAGGAGGCCTCCCTATCCTGTGTGTTGATCCTGAGAACTGCAATTCCATACTGCTCCGGATTCATCCTGAGAATTAGCGGCTTAAGAGGCAGAAACAGTGCAACATATTTATAATTATCAACCACTCCGATGACTCTGACTGGTATAGTATCATAGATTAATATGTTTTGTCCTACTGCATCCTGAAGAGATCTGAACTTAAAATACTCGGCTGCTTTTCTGTTAATTACTACTAAATTAGAGTTTGGGGCCGGATCTTCCGGAAAATCTTCACCCGCAATAATATTTATTCCCATAGTTTTGATATAGTTGGGATCTACAGAAAAATAAGCAGCATCGTACGATTCATCTTCAGGCTTGCTTTTTATACCGGTACTCCAAAAATTGCCAATTCCCGGGACATGTGATCCGGCTGAAATTGATACAACTTCCGGTAACTGGCTGAACTGATCCTTAACCATGGAGAATTCCTGGCCATTAAGCCGTATATTATAAACAACATCCCTGTCAAAACCCAGCTCACTATTTAACATAAAGCTCATCTGCCGGTATAATAAAATAATTGATATCAGAAAAATAATAGAGAATGTGTACTGGGCCACAAGAAGGATCTTTCTGAAGGTAACTCTCTTTAATAATCTGATATTTGAAGAGGCTTTAAATACTTTTATGGGATTCAGCGATGATACATAAATTGCAGGAGTCAGACCTGCAACTAAACCTGTAATAACGGAAAAGAGGAAGTAGGCTAAATAACTTGTAAGATTCTGATGGGGATCAATCCTGAGAAGTGTCATAAACCTCATTCCGGAAAATGCAGGAACAAGCAATTGAAGAATCATAAAAGCAAAGAAAAGTGAGATTAATGCAATGATAACTGCCTCAGTCAGAATCTGCGAGACAAGCTGGCCCCTTGAGGCTCCAAAAGATTTTCGTATTCCATATTCTTTTGCCCTCATCAGAGATCGGGCAATTGAAAGGCTTGTATAATTAAATGCAGCCGAAAACATAATTACTATTGCCAGTCCCGCAAAGAAAATTACAAATGCATTTGGGAGAAACATTCCGATTTCATTTGCAAGCAAAGGTCCTGGAACGATACTGGAAATCGGAGTACTGTAAAATGAGATATTTACCTTTCCATTTTCAGGGTATTTTAATTTACCTGTTTTTACCAGTGCGGTGTCAAGATCACTTTGCCTTGCATTTTCATTAAGCAATATGTACACATAATTTGAATAAAATCCTTCCCAGTTATCAGTAATATTTTTTATCTTATTTTCTTTTTCCAGAGCCGGAAGTGTTGCATCGGAAATCAACGCTTCAAACTGAATATGAGATTTTTGGGTTGTTTTTGGAATAACACCTGTTACTTTTAAGTTACCGTATTTCTCGAAAATAATTGTTTTCCCGACAGGGTCATTATCACCAAAAAATTTATCAGCCACCTCCTCTGACAGAATTATCGAATAAGGCTCATCAAGAGGTTTCGACTCAAGGTTGCCCTTTAATTTGAAATCAAAAAGATTGAAAAATGAAGAAGTAGCAAAAAAACCTGACACCTGGAACCTTTTTTCATCATATATGCCTTCACCGTTAAAGCTGCTATTAAGTACAACAGCATCCTCAATGAATGGATAATTGTCTTTCAGTTCTTTTGCCAGCGGCCAGGTTGTAGATGCATATTTATTTAGTGCTATCTTACTCAGGTTATCTATCGATTGAATCCTGTAAATCCGGTCACGGTTCTTATGGAAGTTATCATAAGAAAGCTGATCCTGGACTACTAAAATAATAAGCATGCACACTGCCAAACTTATTGATAGTCCGAAAATATTGATAATGGAAAAACTCCTGTACTTCAATATATTTCTAAAGGCAGTAAGAAAGTAACTTTTTATCATGATAACGGGGAGTTTTAATTTTCAATCTAAAATAAATACAATTTTTTTTTCTCTTTACTCTTTAACGATGAAAACTGGTTGAAGTTACATTTTTTCAACCTGCAACCATTGTATTAAAGACGGACATGTTCATACAATAGCTGCTTATCAATTATTATTTTCGTTATATGGTCAGTCGAGATTTAGAAGGCTATTCTTCCAGCAGAAAATCTATTAACCTTATATGTTTTACTCCTTTCATCGAAGCAGTAACCGGAAAACTGTCCATGGGAATAACATACCTGGGATAATTATCATCCGGTTTAAAATTATTGAAGATCAGGTATTCCTGAAACGAGAGGCTGTGAAGCGGAAGAGTGCAGAGTACGCTAAACGCTGAAAATTCTGTTTTTTGTGTATATATTCCCTGAAAAATATTATTATTGGGGGTTATAATCCCTGAATTATGATAAAAAGGCCTGAAGCGGTTTATGATTTCAAATTATGAATAAAAAATTTGACCGGTTTGTACAATTGTTAAACAGGGAAATAAG
>CAZKWD010000322.1:0-3172 GCA_964556175.1 uncultured Rikenellaceae bacterium | reverse complement strand
TTTTAAGGTCATCGGGAACGACCAAGTCATCAATATTCTTGTTTATGGCTTCTTCGCTAGTATATCCGAAAAGATCTGTAAACTCCTTATTAATTATTGATATTTTACCGTTAAGATCAGTAAGAACAATTGCCTCCGGAGCCGAATCAATAAGGTGTTCAAGGAATGCTTTTTCCCTTGTTATCTGATCCTCATATGTTTTTTGTCTGCGCAGGTCCATTAAAGTACCCCTGTAACCTATTTTCCTGCCCTCATGAAATACACCAAAAGAGTGGGTTAAAATAGGTATAACAGAACCGTCTTTTTTCCTGAAAATATATTCATGGCTCTCGACCTCCCCTGGTGAGCTTATAGATTCAAGATTAGCCACCATTTGTTGATAACTGTCGGGGAATATTTCAGAAATAAGGGGTTTCCTTTTAATATCCTCCATGGTTAGTTGAAACAGGTCCAGTCCTATTTTATTGCCGTAGGTTACCCTGCCGTGCAGATCAACCTCGTAAATTATAACCGGGATCATTTCCGCAAAAGTCTGAAATAAGTTAGTTTGTCTTTCTATATCATCCCTTCTCTTCTGATGATGGCCCGGTTCCCATGTTATTACAATAATACCGGAAGTTAGAACAAATGCCATATAGTAACCTTCAGAATCATCGCCTGTTGGGGAAACAGACAGTTTATGAGCCTCACCTGTTATATGGACATGATGCAGTAATTCTATAAGCTTTTTCTGCTCACCCAGAGGTGTTTCATCGAGGCTTTTTCCGCATACCTTGTTTTTATCGACAAATTCAACCTCTTCAGCCTTCCTGTTCATGTCAATTATGTAAATTTTGTTATCCTTACCTACACTGAAAAGGGCGAGATAACTGCTGACAGTATTGAAGATCTCTTCCAGGACAACTCCCTGACTCTCTCTGATAGTAATATTATTTTTGGTGCTAATCGGGGAGTATATGGTCATGAGATATTTTTCATTATCCAGAAGGATCGTGTCGGCTGAGAAGAGAAAAGGTTTTTCCTCCCCGTTTTTTGTTCTCAGGGTGATTACAAAATCTTTTATTTTATTAAGCTTCGACAGAAGTTTTAGGTATTTGTTGCTCTCCTCAATGTCAGCAAAGAGTCCTATATCTTCAGCGGTATGTCCGATGATCTCATCCTTTTGAAAGCCCAGAACATCCAGGAAGGTGGAATTAATATCTATAAATTTGCCGGTTTCCAGTAATGTAAGAGCCATCGGATTGGGAGCGGAATGAAAAGCCTTGAATATCATATCATTGGGAGAAGCTTTTTGCTTTTGTATTTTTGAACGAAAACTTTTCAGCTCCTTCTCAAGGCCTTTATTTACTTCAGCTAATTCTTTGTATTTCTCTTTATAATCCATCAGGCTATTTTAAAATTCCGGTTTAAAAATAACAAAAAATGACCTGTATTACTTATCCTTTATAGCAAATCAATATTAACATTAAATAATTTGTTCCTTTTTTGTCTTATTAGTATAATATTTACAAAAACCGGATATTCCACACTGATCGCACAGGGGATTCCTGGCCTTACAAATATACCTGCCATGCAACAAAAGCCAGTGATGGGCCTTATGAATGAGATCAGCCGGTATATGCTTTGTCAGTTGCTCCTCTGCATGCCGTGGTGTTCTGGCATTCCTGGTAAGTCCTGTTCTGGCGGATACTCTGAATACATGTGTATCTACAGCCAATACAGGTTTATGAAAAACAACCGATGCTATTACATTGGCAGTTTTTCTTCCCACGCCAGGGAGCTTCTGCAGCAAGAGCAGATCGGAAGGTACTTTGCCTTCAAATTCGTTAGAAAGCATTTTAGCCATGCCGGAAAGATGTTTTGTCTTGTTATTGGGGTATGAGCATGATTTGATATATTCAAATATCTCATCCTGCTTTGCTTCAGCCATCGATTTTGCATTGGGGAATCTTCTCAAAAGAACAGGGGTTATCATATTGACCCTCTTGTCGGTACATTGTGCCGAAAGAATAACCGCTACAATCAGTTCAAAGGGATCCTGGTAAATAAGTTCCGTCTCAGCAACCGGCATATTCACAGTGAAATATTCAATTATCCGTTTGTATCTCTCCTTTATAGTCATTCCTGTAAAAGTCCTTTAATAGGGCAGGAAAGTTAAGGATTTTTATCTTTGCATAATTAATTCGGTGTGATATGAGAATTGTTATTATCTTCCTGCCGGTTGATTGTTAGAGGAGATTTAATAGCTTTAACCTGAATTAAATTTTCACTTTGGAAAAGATAATTTTAAATACTGCAGGTGTAATATCAGAAATTGTTATCGGTGCAGAGTGGAAAAAAACCCTGCCCGTTTTACCCTCTGATGGTACAGTTATAGTTACCGACAATAATGTTCATACTATTTATGGTAAGAATTTTCCCGGTTACCCTGTCCTCAAGGTCAAACCCGGGGAGGAGAGTAAAAATCTGGGGGAAATAGAGAAGCTGTCAGAAAATCTTTTAAAGGCAGGAACCGGACGTTCCGGGTTTATCCTGGCAATAGGAGGGGGAGTAGTTTGTGATATTACCGGATTTCTTGCTTCTGTATTCATGCGTGGGATAAGATGCGGATATGTTTCGACAAGCCTGTTGTCGCAGGTTGATGCAAGCACTGGCGGAAAAAACGGGGTCAATCTGGGAAAGATCAAAAATGTGATAGGCAGTTTCAGACAACCTGAATTTGTAATATGCGACACTTCAATGTTGCAGACACTCCCTGAACAGGAATATCTTTCAGGTCTGGCCGAACTGATAAAAACAGGACTGATAGGAGATCAGGTAATAATCGATATGCTGGAAAATAATTATTCCGGGGTTATTGCAAGAGATAAGGAGATTCTTTCCATTCTTGTTACCCGGGCCGTAAAGTTCAAAGCATCAATAGTATCACAGGACGAAAAAGAGAGCGGTCTGCGCCGTGTACTTAATTTTGGCCATACATTCGGACATGCCCTTGAGTTGCATGAGTCGATAAAACACGGCTTTGCAGTGGCGTCAGGCATGGAGCTGGCTACTGTTTTTTCAACCTTAAAAGGACTTATCAGTAATGATGAAACCGGGAGAATAATCCAGCTCCTCAATAGATATAAACTTCTGAAAGAGTACAAAATGCCGGTCAAAAAAATGGAAGAAC
>CAZKWD010000321.1:1901-3174 GCA_964556175.1 uncultured Rikenellaceae bacterium | reverse complement strand
ATCTTCATGGGTAAACCATGGAGCATCCAATGGTTTCCCGTCCAGCCAGGCTTTCTGAATATACTTGTTCTTTTCGGTGCCTCCCGGTGCCTCAATTATAAATTTCTTTCCGGAAGGCAAATCAATTATAACCTTTTCAAAAAGCGGACTTCCGATAGTATATATCGGTAAACCCGGAATCAGAGGATAAAATCCCATTGCTGAAAAAACAACAAATGCCGACATACCGCCGCCATCTTCATCACCCGGTATACCAAAAATATTATCGGGATACCAGGCGTCGAGCAGCATCCTGATCAAATATTATGTATTGACTTCCCTGTTCTGTATTACTATCAATATACAGCGATCCTTTCTCGTTGAATTCTCCAAATACAAATGCTTTCATCCCATTGAATGATTCAACAGCAGATATGATATTCTTTCCAGTCATCTGCCATCCACCCTCTCTGAGCCCGGTTAGAAAAAGTCTCTTTTCTGATCCATCCGGAAATATAAACCTGAAATATCCTGTCTTATTTCCTGGAGTAAACTCAATAGTAATATTATAATCTTCAAGCCATGTTGAGAAATAGTATGGAGATGAGATCTCGAGCTGGTTGTCCCATGCAGAGACAGGAGCCTCTCCTGCAAGCTGACCTGTGAACGGCATTATCCCGAACAACTCCCCCAGACGGTGGGAAATAATAGTAAGAGGAAAATACCTTATCTGATCGTCAAGGTAATCTTTTCTGACAGGGTAAACCCTTATCATCTGGTTCGGTAAATGTACTGTGGGACGGGTAGGCTGAAGAAGGAGCCCCACTCCTCCTATCTGAGGGTCGACATATGTCAATGCATCATCTGTAACAGTCTGTTTCTGACAGGAGGAAATAAATATAATCAGAGAAACAGCTATAATTCTGATAAAAGAATCCATCATTTTTTATTTCACTATTTTGATCTCTTTCTTCTCCTTAAAAAAGAAAATGAAGCATATCAGTACAACTACTGCAATATAGGCAGGTACATACCAGATTTTCTGCCACTGGTAGACCTGATTTACCGAATATGCATTTGTAACAAATCCCGAGAACCATGTTCCTATGAACATTCCCAGTCCATATGTAACGAATGTAAATAATCCCTGCGCGGCATTTTTGATCCTCTCATTTGATTTCTTCTCGGTATACATATATCCGGTAACAAAGAAGAAATCGTAACAGACACCATGCAGAATAATCCCGGCATACAGCATCCACAGGTTTGCACCCATATTTCCGAATGCAAAGCA
>CAZKWD010000321.1:0-1801 GCA_964556175.1 uncultured Rikenellaceae bacterium | reverse complement strand
GCAGCCATAGAGAAGGTAAAAGGTGTCTGCTCAATACCCAGAAGAGCAATCATGAAACCGGCAACAACCCATCCGACAGTACCAAATACCCTGACAAGAGGGAACTGTTTTCCCGGGTCGCTCATCTGGCGGAATGCCACGCTGTTCGAAAGAGCAATTGTAGGCATGTACGCCAGTGAATACAGCATTATCACCCAGTAGAATGTTCCGTTAGTTGTTATCCTTGAAGCCAGGAAGAGTAATATTCCGCCAAGGATATGCAGAACTCCCATGACACGCTGTGCCGCAAAAAACCTATCTGCTATCATCCCGATAAAGAATGGCGATATCATCGTGGCAATGGCAAGGGCACTGTAGGCTGCCCCTATCTGTATTCCCGAGGAGCCCAGAATTTTAGTCATAAAAGTTCCCATTGTCACGTACCATGAGCCCCATACGTAATACTGGAAGAACATCATGAGTCCGAGAATTATGCCGGTTTTGGTTTTCATAGAAATAATTTGTTTCAGCAAATAAATTTATATCTTTTGAGCATTATCTGGTTTCAAAGGTTGCCTGAATTGCATCTTCATGAACTTTCCCCGATAATATTCGCGGATTCAGTTTAACCTTTGATATGACAAGTTCCGGAATATTATATGATTTAATGAATGTATTATAAAATGAAGGATCTTTCTGGGGCAGAATGAATGGTTTATGTGTCATGCCCGTTGAGTCGAAATAAGCAAAAAACGGTCGGGTAAAAAGTCCATCAAGTTTCCTGCTGCTGAACACTAACCATCTTCCGTTTGAAGACCATGAATGATAGCTCTCCGTCTGGTCACTGTTAATATCTGGTTTGAATATTTCCCCTGTAACAAGATCTTTCAAGTATAGATCGCTTTCAGGATGCCAGATGGAGAAATTGCCATAATCTAAAAGACAGAACATGACATATCTGCCGTCAGGTGATACACGCGGGAAAGAAACACTTAAACCTTTTACTGAAGCATATACTATGGTATCGACTTTACCGAATTGTTTTGAAAGGGGATCAAATGCAATCCTTAGAAGATCGTAATGTATTTGTTCGAACCTGTCTGGTTCAATTGTTCTTGCGCTGCAAAAATAAAGGTGTTTTCCGTCGGGTGACCATGAAGGGAATGTTTCAAAATTTTCCTTTGTGAATAGAGCTTCGCAGGTACTTATTTGCCTTGAACGGATATCATACAGAACCACATCAGAAAGAGTGTCTATAACATCTATCCTGTTTTCACTCACAGAATGAAACATCTGGGTAATATTATTGACAGAGAATGCAATATATTGTCCGTCAGGATGCCATGAAGGATAGACGCCTCCTGAAATTGTATTATTAGTTTTGGTATTAACTTTCTCCAGGTTATTTTCCTTGAAGATAACAGTACCGGCATTCTGTGCTCGCATGTGGAACATCATAATATTGCTGTTATTGGAACTGAAAGCATGGCAATTCATACAATTACCATCACTCATGTTGTTGACCATGACCGGTTTTTCACTGAAATTCTCAAGACACCTCTGGTATATTCCCATTTCCCCCCATGTTTCAAATCCGGGTTCTATAAGCCGGTAAACCAGGTATTCGTCAATTATCTCATCGGCGATGTGATTAACGATAGTCCTGAACTGTCTCCATTGTCTATCCTGTCTGGCATATATTTCAATGAACATATCCTTTCCCCTGGATGATTCCAATACTTTCTTCCATTTCCTGACAGGAATCCGGATAGTTTCCTTTCTTGAGGTAATCTTAATCTCATTCCTTCCCTGAGAATGGATT
>CAZKWD010000320.1:0-3175 GCA_964556175.1 uncultured Rikenellaceae bacterium | reverse complement strand
AAGAATCATTATTCCTGCTAAAGCAAATACCCACCAGCTTAAATCGGCTTTATATGCAAAGTTCTGTATCCACCTGCTTATGAAAAACCATGCTCCGGGACAAGCAATAAAAAACGCTATAATTACCCATTTTGCAAAGTCTTTATTCAGCATTGACAGGATCTCGGTAACTTTTGCGCCGTTAATCTTCCTTATACCTATCTCTTTGTTCCTCTTTTCAGCTTCAAGTGTACTTAATGCGAAAATTCCCATTAATGATAAGAATATCGCAAGAATCGAAAATATCCCTGTTATCCGTGCAAGCTTTTCCTCAGCCCCATAGGCACTCCTGTATTTTTCATCAATGCTCTCAAACCCAAATGGGATTCCCGGAAACATATCATTCCATTGTTTCCTGATAAATTCAATTGTCTCAGACTTTTTATCAGGATTTAATCTGATTGTAACGTATCCCGGGTAGTTGTGATGACGACCAAACTGATAGATCATCGGCTGTACAGGATACTGTAACGAGGTGACATTAATATCGTTGATTACTCCTATTACTTCCTTTATATTATCCCTGGTAATTAATCCTGCCTTTTTACCTTCCAGATCTTTCCATCCAAGCTTTTTCCATGCCGATTCGTTAATTATCAATGCATTATTATCATTTGAATAATCTTTTGAGAAAAACCTTCCAAATATTGTTTCCATCCCAAAAACATCAATGAAATTCTCATCAACATCGCAAGAGAGTAACTCCAGTCCATCAGGATATTCATTTCCTTCAGGATATATTTTAAACAGATTTCTGAAGCCAAATCCGGGGACAAATTCAGTAACAGAGGTATTACTATAACCATACTGTGAAGCATATTCTCCTAATGTATTGGTAAAAAGGTTAGTATTCCTCATCCTTTCATTGCCGTTATACCCCAGCGATCTAACTGGTATAGTTATCAGGTTCTCTTTATTAAATCCTGTTTCATGGTTCTTCATGAAAGATATCTGTTTGAATATAAAAAGTTGTGCAACAACAAGTATTATGGTTATTGTATATTGAAGAACAACAAGGCTTTTCTGAAAGGTCATTTTGTTTTTATCCGATTCCTTGTTGTGAAGCAGGACTTTTACAGGAGATGGTCTGGATAAAACAATAGAAGGATAAAGGCCGGAAATCAATATGGATATAAAACCAAATCCAATAACTCCATACCAGAATATTGAATCTGAAAGATCGACAATAATGTTTTTTTCTATCAGGTTATTAAAAAAGGGCAATATCAGATATACTCCAAAAAAGGATATCATAAGACTTGCGATAACTAAAAAGGCAATTTCAGCAAAAAAATCACCAATAAGAACCCCGGGGGAAGCTCCGCTTACCTTTTTGATAACGGTTTCAATACTTCTTCCCCCGCTATTCGCAATTGATATATTCATAAAATTCAGGCATGCAATTACCAGTATTCCTAATGCAATTGCCGAAAGTATCCACAGGTAAACCGGATTAATGCCAGGGACAATATCATTCTCAAGCCAGGAGTTCAGATGGCTGCCATTAAATTCAGTCACAAGATAATTGTGCCTGTTTTTCATAAAATCCGGATAGTACTGTTCCTCAATATTGGTCAGTTTATTTTCAAATCCGTCAGGGACCCTGTTGCCATAAAATGTTACAAAAGTGAAAAGCCCGAAATGATACCAGCGTTCATGTATATCAGGGAAATATATGTATCTGAAATTATCTGAAAGGAAGTATTCAAAATCAAATATCGAATTTGAGGGAATATCGTTTATTATTCCTGTAACTTTAAATGTAAAGGTCTCATAATCAAATGATTCTCCCAATACATCAATCTTTCCGTAAAGTTTTTCCGCAAGGCTTTTTGTAATAACAGCTTCATAAGGATCGTTAAAAAGATTACCTTGATTTCCCGATAGTAAAGGGAAATTGAAAAGAGGAAAAAATTCTTTTTCAACAACTGCTCCTCTGATATTTTCAAACCTCTGCTCACCAACTTTTAAATCATTTGTCGTTCTCATTAAACCAATTACCTTATCTATCTTGGGGTAATCTTTTTTCAGAATATCTGATAAAGCCAGGGGAGTTGATGCTCCAATAGAACCATCCTGAATATTTTTTTCAACTATACGAAATATATTCTTTGCATTGGGATTAAAGCTGTCAAAAGAGGTTTCGTATCGAATATACAGTAGTATTAACAGACTGGCAGTTACACCAACAGACAATCCGATTATATTTATCAATGCAAATTTTTTATTGGTAAACAGGTTTCGGATGTTTACTCTTAAAAAGAATATTAACCTACCCATATCATAATTTTAATGTTACCTACACATAAAAAACTGATCAGGTTCTTTTATCGCTGGAAATCATTCCGTCAATAAGCCGTATAATCCGGCTTCCGTACATCGCAAACTGCTCATTATGAGTAACCTGGATTATTGTAATCCCCTCATTATTAAGCATTTTAAGGAGTTCCATTATTTGTTTACCCTGGTCAGTATGGAGATTACCTGTCGGTTCGTCTGCCAGTAACAATTTAGGTTTTCCAACGATTGCACGGGCTATACCAACAAGCTGCTGCTGGCCTCCTTAAAGCTGAACAGGAAAAAGGTCTTTCTTTGCGACTATGTTAAACCTGTCGAGCATTTCGGCAACCATTGCTTTCCGCAGTGAGGCTTTAACACCCTTATAAACAAGTGGCGTTTCAATATTCTCATATACAGTCATTTCATCAATAAGATGAAAAGACTGGAATATGAAACCAATGAAGTTCCTGTGAAACTCAACTCTTTTCTTTTCGTTTATTGTATGAACAGAATTGTCCAAAAAGAAATATTCTCCTTCATTCGGTTCATCGAGCATACCGATAATATTAAGAAGTGTTGATTTTCCTGCTCCGCTGGGACCCATTACAGTAACAAACTCACCTTCTGATATTTCCAGGTCAATATCCTTAAGAACAAAGGTCCTCTGGAATTTCGAATCGTAATACTTGTAAATGTTTTTAATGTTATCATTCTTTATTTTTTAAAATTTATTCTTCATTACTTCAGGGGGCTTAATCTCCCCCCTTTTTCTTACCTCTCCCCCTAAATCCCCCCGCCTTTTTCTTACCTCTCCCCCTAAATCCCCCTCTCCCAGAGAGAGAGGGGGACTTTTATA
>CAZKWD010000319.1:0-3181 GCA_964556175.1 uncultured Rikenellaceae bacterium | reverse complement strand
TCCCGGTGAGAGAGGGGGAAGCTAAGTCATTAGGGGGATGAGTTCAAACTCTTTCAGAAGAGAAGAGGTTCTTCAGGCTTGCTTAAAATTTATAAATCTCTTAAGAATTTTGATATGTATTAAAGAAAATTGTAAATTTGATTAAGTCAATGCCCCTGTAACTTTTTAGATATTGACCTATTGTCAGACAACAGTATGTTACCTGTATAACAAGTATGTGATAAGGATATGTGATATTGTGGCTGACGGGATGGGAGTGTGGACATAACAATAATCTACATCAATGTGTAAAATTATAAAATGGAATATAAGATAAATCCGCAAGTACTTGAAATTAAGACTTATAGAGGGATTAAGTATATTCCTGTAATAAGAATAATCTATATTAAAGCTGAAAAGAAAGAGAGCGTAATTTACCTGAATGATAATAAAGTGGTAAATGCGAAATACTTACTAAAATGGTATTCAGATTTATTATCACCTCCAGACTTTTTCCGTTGTCATAATTCATATATAATAAACTGTCAATATGTTGATTGCTTTTGTTCTAAAGAAATAATTTTAGTTAATAATATTCATATTCCCTTATCGAGAAACAAGCTACATTCACTAAAAGAAAATCTTATTGAATTTCAATTAAAAACAATTTCTGATACTCGGGAATAATATTCAGAATATTACCATTATTTGTAATTTGTTCATAAAATAATACTATTTATTCCCTTTTTTATTATGATTAATAAAGTTCAGTTCCATTCATTCTATATGGCATTGATATTTAGTTGAATAGGTTATAAGTTTGACCTGAAAATCAAAATTCCGGATTATAGTTATGATCTGGTGAATTGAATTAAAATTTAACCTAAATCAATGTCTCATGAAAAAACAATTATTTATAAAACAAAAAGGTCCTTTTTCCAGATGTCCTAGATTTAGCTGGATCTGCTTACCGGTTTTCTTAACCTTATTGGTCTTCTGTTCCTGTAATAAGGAAGATAGTATTATTAATAATGATAATATCATTAAAGATGATATTACCTTTCGTGATGGAAGATTAATCTTCAAGGATAATGCATCTTTCATGGACCACCAAAAATGGCTCTATGAGAACCAGAGTAATCCTCAATTAATTGTTGATAAAAACAAATCGCTTGGTTTGAAATCCATGACTGAATATTACCTTGAAGGAATGAAATTGGAAGAATCAGATCCGAAATTTTCGGAATATGTTGCTAAATACCCGAGTATCTTTATTAAAGAAACATACGATAATTCAACCCTTTATCTTTTGCCTCATTCAATAATACTATGTTATGTTGCTAATAAAGACGGTATTTACCAGGTTGGAGACAAGATTTATAGAATTGCTGGGGATTACATTTATCAATTAAACGACGGGGATGAATCTAAAATAAAAATGCTTCTACTTTCTAAAGACCAGATTTCTAATGAGGATATAAAAGTTGCTCCTTCATATCTTGATGCAAAAAGTGATTGGGCTAAAATAACTAGATATTTCTCAAATCATAAATTTAGAATTGTTAGCTCCTTAAGGATTAGGTATGACCCATATTATTATATAGACTATTATGAACTTTTAACTAACCCTCAGCATAGGGTTCTTGGTATTTGGGGCAGAGCACAACTTGCTACTAAGGGGGCTAATGGTTGGGGTTATTTTCAATTTGCAGGTACTAGTATTTCATTCACTATAAATCCTAACCACGTTGAATGTACTGGATTGTCTACTTTGTGTTTATTTGCGAATCTCTACTGGCCGCTATATGACATTGACTGGATAGTCAGCTATCTTCCGGCTTATAGTCGTGGCCGATTAGATACGCAATATATTTATATTTATTGGCCAGATGCTTTCGACGAATATCCAGCCGTTCAATTTCCCGACTGGATTCCGGATGTAACCGAACCTTTTTAGAATCTCCATTATGAAATAAACAGCGTTTAAGCTACGTTTAATAATCTTAAACGCTGTTTATTAATTTATTTCTTATGAAAAGAACTTTGCTATTATCAATCTGTTTTTTTTTCTTGTTCTTTATTAGTGCATTTTCTCAGGAACAGGAAAAATCATCATTCCTGAAGAATCAGATTGGAATACAATTTAATCCTTACATCGATGATCTTCTATTTCAGTCCGGCATTCCATATATTACTACTATTTCTGCTTTACGCTATGGATACAGGATCACAAAAAACGTTACTTCAGGTATGGAATTTTCTTACATTTTCCCTATCAATGTAAATTTAAAGCATCAATATTTTCATCATGATAACATTGGCTTATTAACAAGATACTCAATTCTGTCTGATAAAAGATTCCAAATATTCGCTGAGGCTTCTCCATATTATTCACATATAAAGGTGAAATACATTGATGCTTCTGATACCACAATTAACCGATTCGGTATTTATATTGCCCCAGGAACATCTTTTTTTTCCCGAAACAAAAAATTTAGTCTCGATCTGTACTACAAATTCTCAAATCTCACGTTTGTAAATGGTAAGAAATCTGTTTTCTCATATAAAGTCAATTTTAATTTCTGATGAGATCATTTCTGAGATACTCTTTTTACCTGATCTTTCTGATAATTATTCAGGCATGTACAAAGATCATTGATATTGATATTCCTGAACATGAGGAGAAAATCATTGTAAACAGTTTCTTCACTGACGGCAGACCGGTTAAGGTTCATGTAACAAAAAGTATCTCTGTTCTGGAGGATTCGATCCCTCTGTGTGAAAATGCATTTATACAGCTATTGGAGAACAATACCGTAATTGACACACTAAACCGGAGTGGTGATTACTATTATTCTGATGTCATACCTGAAGTGGCAAAAGAGTATTCATTGATTATAAGTGTTCCCGGGATGGATTCGGTTATCTGCCATGATGTGATTCCGGAGAAAGTATTAATCCAGAGCTATAAACTGGCAGATTCCGTAATGATTCAGGAGGATGGCCTGGTCATCATGCAATTTGAATTTAATTTTCAGGATCCTCCCGGTTTGAACTACTATGAAATATCAATGAATGTTGATCCCAAGTATCTCTGGTTTATGAAAAATACCGATCCTGTACTTGTCTCATCGGGTTTGCTTGACTATGAACCTAAAACATTAATCTTTACCGATAACCTCTTTGAAGATAAATCCATCTC
>CAZKWD010000318.1:0-3194 GCA_964556175.1 uncultured Rikenellaceae bacterium | reverse complement strand
ACAGAGAAGCTGCTTGCCCAGAATTGTTCTGCTGATAACTGGTCAGGCATTACCGTAACTGAAGGATTCTCCCCGGAGAATATAAGAAATACAAGATTTGAAGGAAAGGTAAAACTGGGAGCTTCCTCAGGTATCATTGAGGTCGAAAAGAACATTGTAAAACCATGTGGAATCTATAACAGTTATATCAGTAATTGTGAAATTGGGAAGAATGTTTTCATCTCAGATGTAAAAAACCTGAAAAATTATATCATTGAAGAAGATGTTGCCATCTCAAATGTAGGATCACTGGTTGTATCTGAAGAATCAACCTTTGGCAATGGGACTGAAATTGAAGTATTAAATGAGGGAGGAGGCAGAGAATTGCCAATCTTTGACAGTCTGTCTTCTCAAACAGCCTATCTGACTGTGCTCTACAGGCATGACAAAGATTTTACAGGGAAAATCCTTGGTTTAATTAAAGACTATTGTGAATCGAAACTTTCAGAAAAGGGATTAATACAAACGGGTGCCAGAATCCTGGATTCACTCATTATCAGCAATGTTCATATCGGGAGTTACGCCACAATTTCAGGAGCCAGCCAGCTTGAGGAGGGCACCATACAGAGTTGCATGGAGGCGCCGGCATTTATTGGAACAGGTGTCATTGCAAAGAAATTTATCGTCTTATCGGGTTCAATTGTCGATGGAGGAGCAATAATTGAAAAGTGCTTTATCGGCCAGGGGGTTAAAATGGGAAAACAATACTCAGCAGAGAACTCCGTCTTTTTTGCCAACAGCGAGGCATTTCATGGTGAAGCATGCAGCCTGTTTGCAGGACCATATGCTGTCACCCATCATAAATCTACCCTGCTGATAGCAAGTCTTGTCTCCTTTTTCAATGCAGGCAGCGGCACCAACCAGAGCAACCATATGTACAAACTTGGTCCTTTGCATCAGGGGATCCTGGAGCGCGGATCCAAAACAGGTTCTTTTTCATACCTGCTGCTGCCATGTCATATTGGCGCTTACACTGCAGTGATGGGTAAGCATTATGCAAATTTCGATACTTCTGATTTTCCTTTTTCGTACATCTCTGAAGAAAAAGGGAAAAGCGAGCTTACCCCGGCAATGAACCTCTTTACTGTCGGTACGCGCAGAGATATAGATAAATGGCCGACAAGAGACAGAAGAAAAGATCCTGTTAAACTGGATCTTATCCATTTCGAATTATTCAGCCCATATATTGTTGGCAAAATTATCAACGCTATAGAAATTCTTAATGAACTGGCTGAAAAAACAGCCACTAATAAGGATTATGTCAATTATAAAGGAATAACCATACACAGGCTTCTTTTTAAAACAACACGCAAGTACTATGAAATGGCCCTGAAAATATATATTGGCCATGAAGTGGTTAAGCGTCTACAGGATTTGAGCAGCAGTTCATCACTTTCCGATATACAAAATATGCTGACAGCACATGGGTCAGAAGGAATAGGTAAATGGCTGGATATCTGTGGATTGTTCTCTCCGGCCAGTAAAATTGATGAGCTGATCAATGCAGTTAAAACAGGGAAGATAAGATCAGTTGACGAATTAAATGAATATCTGACATCTGTATATAACAGTTACGATAAATATGCATGGACATGGTGCTCGAATCTTATTGGTCAGCATACCGGCACTAATACGGAAAATATTTCTGCCGAAAGTTTAATTCAGATCATCACCGGCTGGAAAACGAATGCTGTGAAACTCAACAATATGATCCTGAAGGATGCTGAAAAAGAATTTGACACAGGCAGTAAAATCGGATTTGGCGTTGACGGGGACACTGACACCAGGGAAGGTGATTTTCTATCTGTCCGCGGAGAATATGACAAAAACATATTTGTAACCGGCCTTCAAAAAGAATCAAAAGAAATAGAAGAGAAAGCTGACAGGTTGATTGCTATCCTGGAAAGCTTCAGATAAGATCCTTCACCGGAAGATTTTTTTGTTTTTCTCTTTTATTGACCACCAAATAACACAAACATCACCGCTGCCAGTGCTGCTCCAATCATTGGTCCTACTATGGGTACCCAGCTATATTTCCAGTCGCAGTCTCTTTTCCCGGGTATTGGCAGAAAAAAATGCATGATACGCGGTCCCAGATCACGAGCAGGATTAATTGCATAGCCTGTTGGCCCTCCCAAAGAGAGACCTACACCCAGTACAACGAGTGCCACCGGCAATGCGTTCAATGCTCCAAGACCAACCTCAGGCTCAGCCATATAGAGAACCGCCAGGGCGAGTACGTATGTACCTATGATCTCGGTTATCACGTTGTACCAGTAGCTTCTTATGTTCGGCATTGTACAGAATACGGCAAGCTTTGAATCGGCATCCATAGTAGCATCAAAATGTTTTTTATATGCCAGCCATACAAGGCCTGATCCGAACATTGCTCCGAGTAATTGAGCACTTATATATAACGGCATAAGAGAGGCACTGAACTTACCTGCAAGTACAAGAGCAAGCGTAACTGCAGGATTTATATGAGCACCACTAACATCAGCCGCTATCAGCACTCCGGTAAATACTCCAACGGCCCACCCGAAGGTTATTACTATCCAGCCGCTATTATTACCTTTGGTCTTGCTTAAATTAACATTGGCCACGACACCGCATCCGAGAACCATGAGCATGGCAGTGCCGAAAAATTCTGCAAAAAATTGATTCATAGGTTATTGGTTATTAGTTATTAGTTATTAGTTATTAGTAATTACCCCCTTTCTCCTTCCCCCCTTTATTTTTCCCCTGCCCATACTTCAGCTGCTTTTACTGCTCTCATCCATCCCTTAATTAATGATTTTGTTTCACTTTCTTTCAAACCTGGAGAAAAAGTTCGATCGATTTGCCACTGCTTTCTTATCTCCTTCAGATCGGCCCAGTAATTCACTGCCAGTCCTGCCAGGTAAGCTGCGCCCAGAGCTGTTGTTTCCGTTATTTTTGGCCTCACTACTTTTGCCTGCAGCAGGTCGGCCTGGAATTGCATCAGGTTGTTATTCACTGTTGCACCGCCATCGACTCTTAGTTCTTTTATGTCAATTTTTGAATCCTTTTTCATTGCCTGCAGAACTTCAAGGGTCTGGTAACATATGCTGTCGAGTGCGGCACGTGCTAAATGTCCTGCTGTTGATCCTCGTGTAATTCCTGTTATTGTTCCACGG
>CAZKWD010000317.1:0-3254 GCA_964556175.1 uncultured Rikenellaceae bacterium | reverse complement strand
TTCAGGATGCCCTATTTCGATCCTGAGGGTAATATGACGATAATGCAGTGGAACACAGTAAGCCAGGGTGTTGACTACCGTATCGGACCGCGTCAAACCAAAGTCGAGAAATTTACATTCCGCCTCCCCTTCGATGTTGCACCCGGAGAGATGAAGGTGAGAGCAGTGCTTAATTACCAGCTGCTGGTAAAACCTGTAGCCGATCTGCTAAAAGTACCGGCAGAGGAGTCGGAAATAAAGATGGTTAATGAACATATAACATATGTAGAGATATTGCCTTAGCAGGTGAATTGAATTATTTATTTAAAGTTGCTTGTTCCTGGTTGCTGGTTGCTGGTTAACCGGGTCTGTTCTTACGCGGAACCTGAAATCCGGAACCCGGAACTAAAAAACAGTTAATAAATAAAGAATAAAATGAAAAGATATCTTTTTAATCCGGGAATCACACTTGTGATGGTAATAATCCTTGTTTTTTCTGCAAACAAAAGTCAGGCTATTCCTGCTTTTGCGAGGAAATATCAGATCAGCTGCCAGGTTTGCCACTCCCCGGCTATACCACGCCTGAAAGGTTTTGGAGATGAGTTTGCCGGTAACGGCTTCAGGATGATAGAATATGAATCACCACGGTATTTTATAGAGACAGGTGATGATAGACTCTCTCTTTTCAGGGAGCTGCCGCTGGCTGTCAGACTTGACGGGCATGTTACATATAACTTCGATGAGTCGGAAGAAGTTGAATTCGGAGCTCCATTTATTCTGAAGATATTGTCGGGTGGAGAACTCTCGGATAAACTTTCATATTATTTCTACTTTCTGATGATCGAGGAAGGCGAAATAGTAGGTGTTGAAGATGCCTTCCTGATGTACAGGGACCTTTTCGGAACAGGAATTAATATTTACCTGGGTCAGTTCCAGGCTTCCGATCCTCTTTTTAAAGGCGAACTAAGGTATACTCTTGAAGGATACAGGATTTATGATTCCAAACCTGGTCAGTCACAGGCATCCCTGAAGTATGAAAAAGGAATAATGGTTGAAAAATCTTTTTCATCCGGAACAACTCTTATTGGTGAAGTGGTAAACGGTAACGGACTTTCCGGCTTCCGGCATATTTTCGATAATGATAAATATAAAAACTTTATGTTCAGAATGAGCCAGGACCTGGGGGATAAAGTATCTGTAGGCCTTTTTGCATATACAGGTAAGGAATTACTTAATGATGTAACGGGAAATTTTACAAGTAATATACTTATGATGGGTCCCGATTTAGTTATAAATTTTGAGGATAAGTTTGTACTCAACGTGCAATATGTAAGAAGGAGTGATTCAAGAGTCTTCGACTGGACTGATCTAAGTGTGTATAATGATTGTATTACACAGGGCGGCTTTGCGGAAATCATTTTTTCACCAAAGGGTGATATGAGCAAATGGTATCTCACAGGATTGGCTAACTGGGTCGATTCCGACTTCGATGCATTGGATTACCAGTCGGCAACACTTCATGCAGGTTATCTTCTGAGAAGGAACTTAAGACTTGTAACAGAATATACATACTATTTTTCGGGAATAACAAACGGAATGGTAAATGCAGGATTTGTCTCTGCATTCTGATAAATAATTCATTAAAGGGAGTTTACAAATTCACGGGTTCTGAGCAGGTACCACTGGATGAGGTATGAGTTGAAAATGTTTGCCTGAACCGGCCGGATAACATTTTTTTCACCCATGTTTTTGCGAAACTCTTTTGTTATCTCATCATAAAAAACAATGTTTTTCTGATTAGAAAGGAGGGTTACAAAAGCATATGGTAAAAAGGGTTTAACAGAATCCTTAAATTGCTGGAATTGTTTTTTAAAAGAACTAACCATAATATCACTCTTAAAGTTAAGGTTTAAATCATTGAAAAATGAATTTTTTAAAACATCATGATATAGTCTTTTTTCAGCCTTTAACCATAATGGAAGTTTTGAAAAGAAATCCATGAGTGAATTATCCAACAACGGCATAAAATACTCATATCCGAACCAGGTATATACGTTTGTAGAGTTAATAATAAATTTTGCCTGTCTTTCTTGCCGATTCCAGGCTTCAAATATCTTCCAGGGATCATTTATTATCGCAGGGATCCTTTGACCGATTAAGTCAATTAGTGCACTTCTTCTGTTACCAGGTATCCTTACATAAGTGAAATGTGTTCTATAGATAAGGTTAGTCAAAACATTTTTAGTGGCGATCCGATCCATGCCGATGGTCAGGTGACTTCCTGTTATCCCACCTGTATGACCGGGAATAAATACACAATCATCCGGAACAATTAAATTATCCTTTAGATACTTTATTGCAAAATAATCAGACATAAAAAACATTGATGTCAGATTTGAGGCATAAGGATAATAACCCTGAAAAACATCATCATTAAGGAAATTTTTAATAAGGTCATTATTGTACTCAATATTTATCCATTTTACTCCAATGCTTTTTGCAACTATTTCAGCCCTTGCAGCTTCAGGATTGTTTTTACGTCCGTAGGTAAAACAGAGCAGGTTTTCAGGATGATATTTTTTTGCCATCAGTGCTATTAACCTGGAATCATATCCGCCTGATAATGAGACAGCGATAAATTTGTCTTTTACTATATTCAAATGAGTAGAAAACACAGACTCAAGCAAATCCCGAAGTCCCTTTTTTACAGTTTCAGGATCAAGATCTATGACGGGTGTATCAATACTATTATAATAGAATTTTGCGAATACTTTATTACCAAGAACCACGAATGAACCTGCCTCAACCTGGTAAATATCATCTATAAGAGTAAGGTTATTGGGAACATAACCTGCAGTCAGGAAAGCATCTGCTGCAATATCATTTATATTTGGGGAGCTTTTTATTTTGAGGCAATTATAACAATTGTCGCTAATAATTATTTCGTTGTTCTCATGTGTATAAAACAGTGGATAGTTTCTTACCCTGTCACAGGCTGCCCATATTTCATCTTTTCTTTCAATGATAACAGAGAATTGTCCATTTGCCTCATTAAGCCTGTTCTCAAATTCAATTATTGTATTTATTTTATTGAAATAATCTATAAGGTTCTTGTCTCTGATTATTTTATCATGTTCAAGAATATATCCTGTAACTCTTATGTTATCCTTATAGAACCAATTATATTTTTCCAGATAAATTTTCACTAATACCGGGGTTGCTTATTTTACCACGATGTAACACTAAGTACCACACAAAGAAAAAAAGGATTTATT
>CAZKWD010000316.1:0-3255 GCA_964556175.1 uncultured Rikenellaceae bacterium | reverse complement strand
ATTTACACCGCCGCCGCCTGATACAGATAAAAGGTTATAATTCACCTTCATACCTAATTGTGCGCAACGATCCATGTATGCTTTTCTTTCATTCAACGTCTCCGGCACTATTCTCTGATAAGGTGAAATGAGATTAAAACCTTTTACAACTTCTTCCTCGGGGAGAGTCGGTGAGACAGGCGAATAACAGTAAAACCCGAAAGGGAAGAATTGTCTCTTATTCACTATAAGTCCTCCGGTCAGCCGGTCAGTTTTAACCTCATTTGGTTTGTAGTCGAGTTTGATAAATGCTGCTGAAGCTGAATAATTTGAATTGTCTTCTCTTCCTTTAATTATAATATTTGCTTTAGCAAGATATCTGCCTGCCTGCACTGTTATTTTAAAAGGGATCCTGAATAATCTCTTCCCGGGTAGGCAAGTCAATTCATTAACAATCATTCCATCCAGAGTAAGTTTCATACTCATCTCCGATGAACGCAGTGAGGCAGGTATTTCAAGAATCATTTCTGCCTCATTTTCAAATGAATAGAAACTCAATCTGGAATTCATCTTAAATGATGTACTGTCAATTATCTGACTATATACATCAGGACAGATAACAATTGCAAGAAGCATTATGAAATCCGTTATCGGAATTCTTTTCACGGTTTTCCGTATAAGGTTAATTAATGGTTTAAAAATAAGCACTTTTAGTTACAATTTCCAAAATTGAAAATAAACACGGTATTGCAAAGGCTACCGGACTTGGATTATTATCTTTCAGTGAGTTAAATATTTTATCAGCAAAAAAAATATTATCTTTAAAACTTCAGCCATTTTTTGACTAATACTATTCTTAATATTATAAAAAGCAGTGTTTGATTTTTTCAGTTTTAGATTTTTCGGAAATCATTCTCTCAAACGGTCTTTAGTGATTTTATTCTTTTGTTTTGCAGAAGTCTTTTATTTGCATGCACAGAAACGATATTCAAGATTTGATCACCTCACAGTTATTGATCGTTTGTCGAGTAACCGTGTACGGTGTATTTACAGAGACAGTAAAGATTATTTGTGGATTGGCACCGACGTAGGCCTTGATAGATATGATAGCTATCAGTTTAAGAAATACCGATATGTTGAAAAACAGCCTGGAACAATCAGTAGTGATATTATAAATAGTATTTATGAAGACCGGGGGGGAAAACTATGGTTTGGTACTTTTAATGGCTTGAACTTGTATGATCCTGTACAAGATAATTTTATAGTATTTAAAAACAATCCTGCCGATAAAAACAGTATTAACAGCAATTGTATCAACAGCATTATTGAAGATAAGGACGGAATCATTTGGATTGTAACTGATAGGAATTGTTTGAACAGGTGGGTTCCCGAAACTCAAAATTTTATCCGGTATCAATTTGATATCGCGAAGAATGAATTAAATCCGCGTCCATCCAAAACGATAGCATCTGATTCAAAAGGATACCTGTGGATAGTATCATTTAGCCGGGGAATTCATCGTTTTGATCCTGAATCCGGAAAATTCACAGAATATGACGACCCTTCAATTGATTTCGGATATAATTGCTCAAAAAGCATATACATTGATAATCAGGATAAAATATGGATTGCAACAGATGGCAGCGGTTTCTTTTCTTTTGATCCGGCATCTGAAAAATTTGAACAATTCGGATCAAAAGGTGACGGGAAAGGTACTAATCAGAATATCATTCTTGATATTCTTCCGGAAGACGATCGTTATTTATTGCTTGCGGTTGATCAGGGAGGGATAAACCGGTTTGACAAAGTATTTAAAACATTTGAATATATCGTGTATGATCAAACAAATGTTGAAGGGCTTAATAACAATGGGATCTGGTGCATGCATAGAGACAGAGAAGGGATTTTATGGATAGGTACCTCAGGTGGAGGGATCAATTATTTAAATCCTAAAAAAGGAAGATTTAAATTATTTACCCATAATAGTAATAGTCCTAAATCATTGTCGTATAGTTTTACCGGTTGTTTTTTCGAAGATCATAAGGGTTTTATTTGGATCGGTACCGATGGCGGTGGAGTAAATGTCTACGATCCTGAAACAGGTAATTTTAAGGTATATATGCACGAACCTTCCAATCCTTATAGCATAAGCGGGAATGTTATACGAGGTATTGCCGAAGATAAAAATCATGATATATGGATTGGTACCTGGGGTGCAGGGCTTAACCGGTATGATAGAAAAACGGGAAGGTTTTTTCGATATATGCCTGATAGTAATGATCCTTCAAGTATATCAAATAACATAATCTGGAATCTTTTTATAGATCACAACAATACCTTATGGTTAAGTTTATATGACGTCGGTATTGATTTGTTTGAAATTGGAAAGGGAGTTACCAGACGATTCAGGCCTGACCCGGATAATCATGGCTCGCTTAGTGCAAATAATAGCTGGTTCTTTTTTGAAGACCTTAATAAAAAGATGTGGATTTGTACACAGAATGGGCTCGATCTTTTTGACAGTATAACGAATTCATTTAAGGTATATCATTTTCCTGATAATGATATCGGAGCAGTTTATATAGATAAGGCGGGATATCTTTGGGTAGGAAGCAATACAAAAGGATTATTTATGTGTCATCAGAATGGTACCATACTTAAAACGTATGATATAACTAATGTTTTGCCAAACAATAGAATTCATGCAATCACTCAAGATAGTAAAGGAGGTATTTGGATTTCCAGCAACTATGGTCTAAGCAGGATAAATACAGAAATTCAATATATCCGGAATTATTCGAAAGAGGATGGTTTACAAGATGATCAGTTTTATCAACAATCATTTCTTAAAACGCGTAAAGGAGAAATGTACTTTGGCGGATATAATGGTTTCAACTCCTTCTTTCCCGACAGTCTGAAAGATAATGACTTCATCCCACCCGTTTATATCACTGATTTCCAGATATTCAATAAACCAGTAGTTTATGGATCACAAGAAGGTCAATTTCCAACATATATCAGTGAAGCAAAAGAAATTACATTGACCTGGCGCCAGTCAGTCTTTTCATTTTCATTTATCGCCATCAATTATACATATCCGGGGAAAAATCAATACGCTTATAAAATGGAAGGTTTTGAAAAAGAGTGGAATTATACCAATGCCTCCAGACGATATGTCACCTATACTAATCTGGACCCTGGTGAATATTCTTTCATGGTAAAAGCCTCAAACAATGATGAAGTATGGAATGAAAAGGGAGTTTCCTTACAAATAAT
>CAZKWD010000315.1:0-3264 GCA_964556175.1 uncultured Rikenellaceae bacterium | reverse complement strand
CAGCAGATGAATCCGCATTTCATATTCAACACTCTTAATTCGATACAATATTACATGTACCAGCACGATAAGCTGGCGACAAATAATTACCTCACCAAGTTTTCAAACCTGATGCGCAAAGTGCTTGAAAACTCACAGCACACCTCGATCCCTCTCAGTGATGAGCTTAATGCCCTGACTTTGTATCTCGAGCTGGAAAGCATCCGGTTCAAGGACAGGTTTGATTATGAGATAATAGTCGATGATGAGATAGATACGCTGATGTATAAAGTGCCTACTATGCTCATCCAGCCATATGTGGAAAATTCTATCTGTCATGGACTCATGACCATGAAAACAAAAGGAAAAGTTAAGATTGACATTAAACTTAAAAATGATTATCTTTTGTGCACTATTGTAGATAATGGTATCGGGCGTGATGCAGCACGTGAGACAAAGGCGAAGAAGGAAGGTAATCATAACTCACTTGGCACACGTATCGCAGCATCGAGGCTTGATCTGGTTAATGCCCTGTACGGATCAAGCCTGAAGACAACCTATACTGACCTTAAAAATGCTGAAGGAGAGGCTGCAGGGACACTTGTGGAAATACATATTCCGGTAATGACATGAGCAGGAAGTTAAAAACGATAATCATCGATGACGAGACTGATGCAGTCGATTTTATTTCTTCAATAATCTGTGAGTATTGTCCCGGAATTGAAATCGCCGGCAAGGCATATGATGTCAGCGAGGGTGTTCAGGTAATTAAGGATCAAAAACCTGACCTTGTGTTTCTCGATGTTGAGATGCCTCATGGTTCAGGATTTGATCTGCTGGGACATTTCCCCGAAAAGGAATTTGACGTTATATTTATCACTGCTTTCAACCATTATGCTATAAAAGCAATCAAGTTCAGTGCTGTTGATTATATCCTTAAGCCGATAAATGTCAATGAATTCATTGAGGCTGTGAATAAGGTGATGCAGAAAAGGTCGAATAGCATGTTCCGGGGTAATGAAAACATAAAGGCTCTTCTTGAGAACCTGAGAACAGCAGTTCCTTCGCGCCTGGCTATTCCAACCTCTGATGGCATGGAATACCTTAATCCCAAAGAAATTATACGTATTGAAGCTGACCGCAGTTATTCTTGGTTCTTCCTTACCGGGGACAGAAAGATTCTGGTATCCAAAAATCTCAAGGAGTTCCAGGATCTGCTCAGTGACAGGCACTTCTTCCGGCCGCATAATTCATATCTCATTAACCTGAAATATGTGAAGAAATATGTCCGGAAGGAGGGAGGTTATATTGAAATGCAGGATGGATCGGAAATACCTGTATCAAGGAACAAGAAAGACTTGTTCATAGTTCACATGGCAAGGTTTAAAGGATGAAACCTGCAGATAGTGCAGGGGGGGAATAGTTAACAATAAAAAAGGGACTTGTGAAAAGCCCCTTTTTTTGCTTAATAAACTAAAACTAAACCGTACTGAAGAGCTTAAGAAATGCTCCTCATTTCATAGCCAGAACCTCTTCCGTATTCCTGAGCAGGAACGGGAAATAGGCGGCAATAAGTTTTGTGTTTTCCAGATCGCCGTTATCGCCGCAGGAAAGCACTTTCTGATGGTAATACTGAAAATTGTCAAGATCGTCGTTGGAGGTCTTGTATCCCTCTTTTTCAAGGTTTTTGTCAAGTCTCTCAACGCCGAAATAATAACCGTTGCACACATACTGGATTGACAGATTAGGGGTCAATACATAGTATTTTTTGCATTTGAGGGTTTTGTCAACTGCAACAATTGCCTTCATTCCGGTATTCTCATAAGAAATGGTGAATGCCTTGAGCTCTTTGCCGTTTATCATAACCGGTGTGTCGAGTGTCTCAATCTTGTAGTTTCCAAGTGCTGAATGCGTCTTGCCTTCAGCAATTACCTGCTTCTTTGCAAATGAAACTGTACAGAATGCAAGAATCAGGACTGCTGCTGTAATTAATCTTTTCATGGCTTTAATAATTAATTAATACTCTAATACTCTTTTTACTGTCCTTGTATTGATTTTTATCTTCATAATCATATCATTACAAAAACTAAATTATGAAATACATTTACATAAAAAGATCTTGTTTTACGAAATGCAAATCCCGGTTAACAGATAGCATAAAACCGGTAGCAGAAAGGAAAAAATGAGAAATGAGATGTATAAAAAAAGGGTTATTTACTGCATTTTACAGGTCAATAATACAAATTTCATTGTAATCACGTATATATGCAATCCGGCATTATTTGATCATGAAGATCAGGGTACGGGTCCTGAATAATTACTTACTACCTGTATTCGCCATCCCCGTTTATCATTATAAGACATTCTTCTGGCATTATAAACATTACCATTAATGAAATATATTATTCCACCGATAGCTGCAGCAGCACAACCTATAAGAGCTCCTGCAGCAATTGGCACCACCATAATGCCTCCGAGCACCATAAAAACATTTCCATTGAACAAAGTAAGAGATTCAATAAACAGAGGAGTCATGAATATTGTCCCTGCAATACCTGCATACTTAATAGCAATACCAGTTTTTTCATTAGAATTATGATCATCTAAGTCCTTAAGAGACAAATTCTTACAAAAATACACATCCGTAAAGCAAAAGTCAATGTTTTATGGGTTGCTTTTTTAATAAAAATTTTAAATTAATTTTATCAGGACTACCAGAATAATAAATTCCGGTTTATCAGGTTACTAAAAGTATATTACACATCTTATTTTAAATGATATGAAAAAGAACCTGTTATTACAGGTATTTCAGCAGGTTACGGTCATTCTATTATTGTAAAATCCGACGGCACATTATGGGGTTGGGGATATAATACAGCCGGTCAGCTTGGTGACGGCACATCAGAAGATCATCATTCGCCTGTACAGATAGGTACCGATTATCTTACTATTTCTGCAGGAGGCTATCATACGCTGGCCATAAAGAGTGATGGTACACTCTGGGCATGGGGTGAGAACCAGGGAGGCCAGGTCGGTGATGGTACTACATCAGATCAATACTTACCTGAACAGATAAATGTTAATTGAGTAAATAAAAGCTGCCATGAGTAAATATAACAGTCCTGACAAGGAGAAGATTGAACAGATAATCAAATCCAGGAAGAAAGCTCATAAATTCTATTCCGATCACTCTGAAGTATACCGCTCCTTCATTGATATGGAGAAGAATACCTATAAAGATGGCAGGCTCAGTAAACTTCAGAAGGAGCTGATAGCGATTGGCAT
>CAZKWD010000314.1:0-3266 GCA_964556175.1 uncultured Rikenellaceae bacterium | reverse complement strand
ATGGGGGGAAGAAGATGCATCGAAACTATATGACGAGTGCAAGGCCGCATCGACCGAACAGGATTCAGATAAACAACCGGAAAAACAGGAATAAGCAATAATGAGTCTGACATAAATGTCTAAATTTGACAATAATGTTTTCTGACATTTACATAAAATCCGATTTTAAGCTGTTCAGGTTTTCGCGATGGAACCTGATAATACCCATCATCATAGGATTAATTATTACGCTCCTGGCATACCCGCAGGGATTTTTATCTGTCAGGGTCATGCTGTTTGTTCTTATCTATTCCCTGGCAATCGGCATACCTGCCATGAAGAGTTTTGAATACATCGAATGGAAACTCGAACAGAATATCTCCTGGCTGAAGAGACCCACACTGAGGTTTCTTTTAACGGCTCTTCTTGAATCAATAAGCGGCATTCTTACTCTTACTGCAGTTAATTACCTGATTTTTATTGTAATACAACGACAGCAAATTGACATCTTATACAGCAAGACATATGAAGGACTGAAATACCTGGTCGGCTCTGTCATTATCAGCATTATCCTTATCAATCTTTCTCATTTCTTTAAAAGCTGGAGGCAGGCAGCTGTAAATGAAGAAAGGCTTAAAAGAGAGAAGCTGTTGATAGAATATGAAGCTCTTAAGAACCAGGTTAATCCGCATTTCCTTTTCAATAGCTTAACCGCTTTATCTTCACTGGTTTATAAAGACCAGGAGAAGGCTGTGATATTTATCCGGGAATTCTCAAATGTATTCAGGTATGTGCTTGAAAGTCGCGAAAAAGAGGTTGTTGATCTGGCAACTGAGAAGAAACTGATTGAATCAGTAGCATATATGTACCGGATAAGATATGAAGATTCGCTTAAGATAAATATAAGCTTACCCGATGCGACTGATAAATATATTATTCCGATGGCGTTGCAGATGCTTCTTGAGAATGCGATAAAGCACAATACTATCTCGGCAGGTAAACAATTGACAGTTGAGATCGGGGAAGAAAAAGATAACATAATTGTAAAAAACAACCTGCAGCCTAAAAAAACTGAAATTGTATCCAGCAAAATAGGCCTGGAAAACATTAAATCAAGGTACAAATACCTGTCTGATAAAGATGTTCTGGTTGAGGTATCAGATGAAAGCTTTGTGGTTAAAATTCCTGTTTTAAGAATAAAAAATGTATAGAGCACTGATTATTGAAGATGAAAAACCTGCTGCTGAACATCTTCAGAGGTTAATAAGCCAGGTTGAAGCAAGAATAGAGACAGACCTTGTGATCTCTTCAGTTGATGAGGCAGTGGCCTGGTTCAGCACTAATCCGATGCCCGATCTTATCTTCCTTGATGTACAGTTATCAGATGGATTGAGCTTCGAAATATTTGATCATATTGACATAACATGTCCGGTGATTTTCACCACCGCTTACGAGGAATATGCAATTAAAGCGTTTAAATTCAACAGTATTGATTATTTGCTGAAGCCGGTAAGTACAGAGGATCTCAAATATGCCATAGACCGGTTCACTTCAGCCGGAAATAATCTCAGGGATTTCTCCATCCAGGAATTAAGATATAAGGTTGACCAGGTAATGAAATCGTTGACCGAGAAATATAAATCGCGTTTTATTGTAAATGTGGGTATTCACATTAAGACTATTGAAACCGGTAACATTAATTTATTTTACAGTCTTGAGAAATCAACATTTATTCTGGAAAGTACGGGCAAGACATATGATATCAGTTATTCCCTTGAGCAGGTTGAAAAGCTTGTTGATCCTGCTCTGTTCTTCAGGATAAGCAGAAAGTATATCGTTAATATCAATGCAATATCCGACATTATTTCCTATTCCGGCAGCAGGTTAAAATTAAAGATAACCAATTCCCGGGATGATGATATCCTGGTGAGCCGCAGCAAGATAGCTGAATTCAGAAGATGGCTTGAGAGATAAAGATAGTCTTATAGTCTGTCGCAGAGCGACGTCTGTCGTTCCTCTGACGAGGAACTCCGTCGACTGGTCTGAAAGACAATCAGACTGCGACTGAAAGGAGCAAGACAACGCTCGACGAGCCGGACCTCTCCCCCTCATACCGTCATACCATCAAAAAGCGGATAGAAAAATTTGACTTATTATAAATTTTAGCGTATATTTGCTATTCTTATTATAAATATTATGCTATTTTATGAAATCAAGATCAATAAATAACGGAATTATAACGAAAAGCAAGCCTATAACAGGCAGAATTGTCATACTTACAGGAGCAAGGCAGACCGGGAAAACCACACTGGTGAAATTATGTTTCCCGAAAATGAAATATATTGCTCTTGATGATCCGATGCTATCCGGACAATATGCTTCACTCACAGCTGCCCAATGGCATCACCTGTATCCTAAAGCAATTCTTGATGAAGTTCAGAAAGTTCCGTCACTTATTGAAAGCATTAAAGCAGTATATGACGGATATCCTGAGACGCGTTACCTGCTTACAGGATCGAGCCAGCTTTTACTATTGAGTAAAGTGCGTGAAACGCTTGCCGGAAGATGTGTCATTTTTGAGCTTTTCCCATTGACTGTTCCTGAGATCCTGACAAATAAATGGGAAGAAACTGTAAAACCATCATACTTTCAGCAATATCTTAAATCCGGTAAAATCTCTGATTCACCACCATCTTTTATTATGGAGTCAGATTATGCAGAGAGGGAAGAAGCTTTCAGGTATTACCTTAAATTCGGTGGTTATCCTGCTATTATCAATCCTGCCATGAGTGATGATGAAAGATCTGAATGGCTGACAGGTTATGTGCGTACCTACCTGGAGAGGGATGTGAGGGATCTTGCGAATTTCAGGTTTCTTGAGCCCTTTGTAAAGATCCAGAAGATGACATCTCTTCTGACGGGAGAATTAATAAATTATTCCGATCTGGCAAGGGAAGCCGGCATAACTGTAAGTACAGCGCAGAAGTTTATAAACTACCTTGACATGAGTTACCAGACCATACAACTTCAGCCCTGGACCAGGAATAAGGTCAAGCGTCTGACAAAGAGTCCGAAGCTTCATTACCTTGACCCAGGTGTACAGAAAGCTATAATTCAAAAGAGCGGAGATCAGTCAGGTAATGAATTTGAGAGCGCAGTGGTGACTGAAATTTATAAGCAGGCAAAGAATCTTAACTACCCTGTTTCTTTCTATCATCTGCGTACTGTTGACGGGAGGGAGATTGACCTGCTCCTTGAAACTGAGAAGGGATATATAGCCATAGAAA
>CAZKWD010000313.1:0-3270 GCA_964556175.1 uncultured Rikenellaceae bacterium | reverse complement strand
GCCGCATAAAAATTTACCGAGTAACTAGCGGTCAGTCCCCAGCATTCTTCGCTGTATCCTGCATAATTCTTTATATTTTCAGAACACCATTTCCAGTTTATCAACGTATGGTTTTTATTATGCAGCCAGTAATCGGCATATTGATCGCTCAGGTTACGCGGATCGAGTCCAAGATACGAGTAATGTGACCAGAACAATGGTCCTCCATACTCTTCAGCCCCGTTATGCTTTAGCGTAAGAATATAGCCGTATTTGCCTCTGCTGGTGACTATGCCGTCTGATCGTGCCCATCCTTCATGATATGCTTCCGGTTGAACCGGGTATGTGGGTGAGGATGCTGCGAGGATATATAGTATCAGGCATTCATTATAGCCCTCAACAGGGAAGTTCATCTCCCATCCATATTCCGGGGACCAGTGCCAGTAAATAACATTTTCGCCACCTTTTGTAAACCAGTTCCATTCTACTTCCCGCCATAGAGTATCAATATCGGCAGCAAGATCCTTTTCTTCCTCATTTCCATCAATAAAATATTGTTTTACAGCAAGTAATCCCTGCATCAGGTATGCAGTTTCAACGATATCGGCGCCGTTATCTTTTGTTGAGAATGGTTTCACTTTTCCTGTTTCACCATATATCCAGTGTGGCCATGCTCCATGAAAACGGTCAGCTTTCTCAAGGAAGCTCACAATTTTCCTTAACTGCTGAAATCCTTCCCCCCTTGTAATAAATCCCCTCTCAATTCCAACCAATAAAGCCATTACCCCAAACCCGGTACCTCCGGATGTAACAACATTCATATCATTATCAGGATATACTTCATCTACATGATACCTTTCCCGGGTCATACCCGAAACAGGCTCAGCACCATCATGGAAATATTCAAATGTACGGTATTGAATAAGTGTCAGCAGGGAATCATCCGATATCTTATCAAATTGAGATCCATTATCATCATTCTTGTTTGTGCATGATATACTCAGCACAAGAATAAATATGCTGAGTATTATCTGTATTTTTACCATCTGTATCTTATGTCTGTTTAGATAGTTAAAGATAGGAAAAAGATTCCTCGCTGAGACTCAGGAATGACATCGCAAATAAAGGGAGAAGGTTTATTAAACAGTTCCCTATTTAATAAAATATCTGAATCCCAGGCTTAGACCAACAGCCTGAACACCTGTTTTGGTACTACCCTCCATCATACTGTTAAGTTCATCAGCCTGGGTGGTTAAATAAAATGTACCTGTATTCTGATAATTTGAAATATCAGATAATGCCCGGGTGTAATTCGCTCCAATGGCAAGCTGGATAGATTTGTTCAGGTAAAAGTAGAAACCGCCTGAAGCAGTAAGTGAAGCAACGAAAGATTTTATATCAAGTTGATCTGAAACTTCTGTTCTCAGGTCACTGGGAAAACCGTAGGCAGGGATATTCTCAAGAGTAACCGGATATGCCGAATAATAGCCATCGTATGAAAAGATACCGCTACCATCATATGTTTTTACAATTGGAATCCCGGCACTTATCCCAGCATTAACATAGAATCCTAACTTATTACCTGCAGGTACTCTAAATGCCAGTGTAATAGGGATACTTAAAAAAGAAATCTTCTGGCTTTCAGTTATTGATCTGCCTTCTATCTGCATCTCATAACTCTCACTTTCACTATCAACATCGGAGAATTGTGTGGAATATGATGATAAAGTAAGTTCGGAAGAATACGGACTAAGTCCGGCTCCAAAACTTATGCCGATATACGGTGAAAAGTAATAAGCGGCATCAAAAGCAATGTTTATTCCGCCTCCACCTGTAATACTTAAGGTATTTGAGAATCCTTCCATATTGATTGAGGTTTTTTGCGGTGTCAGAATAATACCAAAACCAAACTGCTCATTATTCCCGTATCTTAATCTTGAATCTGTGCCTTGCGGAAATACAACATTGTTCAGCATTACTGCCAAAAATAAAGACAGTATGAAGAATTTCAGACAGGTTCTTTTTGTTTTCATTATGCTGATATTTAATTTATTATCTTTTATTCTATTATCACAAGTCTTGTATAATTAATTTCCTCATTATTCACAACTACCTCAATAGTATATATCCCGTCTTTCAGGTTACCGACGGGTATCTCACAATTAAGGTCAATATCTATCTTTCCCGTTCTGTATTCCAGACTCTTCACTCCGGTTGAATTGTAGAGGTTCACAACGGCTTCTCCCATAATATCGCTGCTCAGACTTAGTGTAAAGTTCGATTTTGCAGGATTGGGATAAACAGATATTGATTTACTGTCTGAAATATAGACCAGATTTGAATGATTAAAGCATCCGTCCTGGTCGGAAGTCACAACATAATAAAATCCAGACTGTCTGCCTGTAACATAATATTGTTTTGTTGCACCTGTAATTTGAGACGCTCCGACAAACCATTGGAAACTGGTCAGTGAATCACCAGGATTATAGCATATAAGAATATCACCCCATTTGGCCTTTATTCTGGGGATAACTCCTGTTTTAACTTCCACAGATACAGTGGAACTGTAGTCACTTTCAATTCCCGGTGATATCACCTGGGTTACTCTGAAATAATATGTCTGCCCGCTAACAAGGTCGGTGATAGTGATGGCATTCGATGACACATCAGTATAAGAACCAAATAATTCGGAAGGTTCTGTATCTGTTCCGTAATAGACATTATACTGAACAAATTCCGATTCAGTACTCTGGGTCCATTGCAGGTACACTTCATCATTGCAGGATGAAGCAGATAAGCCTGTGGGTGCGGGTGGAGGATCAGGAAGTGTAGTTGCTGCAACCACATTGGAATTGTCACCAGTTCCGCTGATATTATAACCTCTCAACCTGTAATAATAAGTGGCGTTCGAACTCAATCCGGTTATATCAAGGCTTACGTTATAACCAATATCAAGATTCTCATAACCGTTAACATAGGATGTAAAAGTATTATCAGTAGCAACATCAAGATAAAGGCCGTTTGTTCCTGATGCAGGTGTCCAGTTTGCCTGGAATGTTGTTTGTGTTATATTGGTAGCCGGATCTGCGGTTGGTGCATCCGGCATATCAGGCATATCAAGCAGTGTCGTTACTGTTATATAGTTTGAGTTACTGCTTTCACCCCCTTCATTGTAAGCACGTACCCTGTAATAGTATGTAGTGTTCAATGTCAATCCTGTAACGCTGTAACTCAATGAGTTTGAAACATCCAGATTATCATAATCGCCTACAAATGAAGTAAATGCATCAC
>CAZKWD010000312.1:0-3273 GCA_964556175.1 uncultured Rikenellaceae bacterium | reverse complement strand
AGAGGTTCCAGTTCATGGAAAAAGACGAAAGTACGGCTGTCGGCTATCTCTTTCTCAAAGTCATCCAATGAATCGAGTATGGCATACTGGTTGCCGAGGATCCTGCTGTTATAATCAATAAGAACATTTATACTGAAATGGTCATCAGGATAAACCATCAGGTCAATGCCATGCTCTTCATCTGAATAGGTAATTTTCTGTTTGACCACAAAATAATCTCTCTCCTCTTTCAGATCAACAATCCCGGCCTCCTTGATAGCTTCCACAAACTTAATTGCACCTCCTCCCATAATTGGTGCTTCAGGTCCGTTAAGTTCAATAAGGGCATTATCTACCTGCATTCCGTGGAGGGCGGCAAGAGCATGCTCAATGGTTGCTACCGATGCATTATTCTGAACCAGTGTTGTTCCCCTTGAAGTATCTGTAACATGATCGGCAAGAGCCTCAATGACGGGCTTATCAGGAAGATCCACCCTGCAGAACTTATACCCGTGATTAGCGGGTGCCGGTTTAAATGTAATTGTCACACTGATCCCGGTATGCAAACCTTTGCCATTTAGGCTTATTGCCCTTCCAAGTGTCCTCTGTTTTTCACTCATCAGCTAAATCTGAATTTGGCTACAAAAAAAACAAAAAAAACCAGAACAAGCTAAAAAAAATAGCCCATAACGGTGTAAATATAAGATAATTTTCATTAAACCAGCATCTTAACTTATTACTGGCTCATCGATTCTATCTTTTTTTCAAGTTCATCGATCTTCTCTTTCAGTTCGGGTAATTTTTTAAAGATCACCGATGATTTCAGAAAATTTATATGTTCTATGGCAGGAGATCCTGTCAGGACGGCGTTTTCTTTTCTGATATTTCCCGGTATCCCTGATTGCCCTCCGATTTTTACCCCATCAGCAATTTTGCTATGTCCTGCAAAGGCCACTTGTCCTCCTATCATACAATTCCTTCCTAATTTTGTCGAACCTGCAATGCCTGATTGTGCTGCTATTACAGTGTTTTCTCCAACTTCAACATTATGTCCTATCTGGATCAGATTATCAAGCTTCACTCCTTTGCGTATTATTGTGGATCCCATCGTTGCCCTGTCAATAGCTACATTTGCTCCGATTTCGACATGATCTTCAATAATGACATTCCCTAGCTGCGGTATTTTCATGAATTCGGTTTCAGACTGCGGTGCAAATCCAAAACCGTCACTCCCGATAACTGTCCCTGCATGTATAGTACAACCCTCACCAAGAACACATTCATGGTAGATTTTGACACCGGAATGTAAAATACAATTATTCCCGATCACCGTGTTGTCTCCTATATAAACATGTGGATAAATCAGGCAATTATCACCTATTTTGCAGTTCTCACCTATATAGGCATATGCTCCTATATAGATATCTTTTCCGGTTACAGCTGTCGGTTCAATTACAACAGTTGTGTGTATTCCCTTTTTCCTCGGTTTTGCCTTGCTCACAATCTGGAGAAGCGCAGCAAACGATTCATAGGCATCATCTACCTTAATAAGTGTAACATTTACACTTGCAGACAGCTCCAGGCTTTTATTAACCAGTACAACAGATGATTTTGTTGTATAGAGGTACGGTTCATATTTGGGATTTGCAAGAAATGAGAGAGCACCTTTCTGTCCCTCCTCAATCTTTGCTATAGTATTGACAATGGCATCTGGATTCCCTACAATTTCACCTTTCAGAAATCCGGCAATTGTTGCTGCTGTAAATTCCATGATTTGATTTTTAAGTTATCTGCATTCTTTCGGGTAACAAAGGAAATATTTTGTAATTCTTTCTGATAAAAATCTGTGGTCGAACATATCCGAAACAGAAGATATGTTTGCTGTTTTGCCTGATTTGAGCAATATTTTCACCTCAGGGGCTCCGGGGGCATACGCCAGGTTTGAAATACTACTTGTATAAACATAATATCTTGTTAATTCCAAATCTAATCCTGTTATTTCAGCCGTCATAGATTTCAGCTTATTTACTTTTTTCACAGGAAACGGTTCATTCTGCAATTCTATTGCAAGCAGGTCCCTTTTCATCAGCCTGGCGGAAAGATCAGACAGTACCCTGTCGGAACTGTCAACCCAGTATTTAGCTGAGACCAGGATGTCAGAATCGTCAAGCCTTGTGAATGTGGAAGCAATAAGCCCGGGAGTAAAATTCCCGTCTCTTAAGAGATCATCAGGACCTATCCTGTTATACAGGAAAAATTTCAATGCAGGTGTGGCATACAGGTCGTGTCCTTCTCCTGCAAGCTCTTTTGCCCGCTGCAGGATCTTTACCAGCAGATTTTCAGAAGCAAGTACCGTTTTATGCATATATACCTGCCAGTACATCAGTCGCCGGGCTATAAGGAATTTCTCAAGGGAATATATCCCCTTTTCATCTATTACAAGGCTGTCGTCAACAACATTAAGCATCCGTATGATCCGGTCGGAACCAACAGATCCTTCAATAACACCGGTAAAGAAACTATCTCTCCGCAAATAGTCCAGCCTGTCCATATCTATCTGACCTGTAATCAGTTCATGCATGAATTTTCTGTGGTATGTTCCTTTGAAAATCTCTATCGCGAGATCGAGCTTCCCGTTATAGGTTTCGTTCAGCTTCTTCATCATAAGCAGGGAGAGATCCTCGTGGGAAATGCCATTTATTATGGAGGTCTCAAGCGCATGCGAGAAGGGTCCGTGACCGGCATCATGAAGAAGTATGGCTATTAAAACAGCTTCTTCCTCCTCGGGTGTGATTTCAACACCTTTGTCTTTGAGAGTCCGCAGCGCATTATCCATAAGGTGCAGGGCGCCAAGGCAATGCTGAAACCTGCTGTGAACAGCACCGGGATAGACAAAGCTTGTGAGACCCAGCTGCCTGATATTCCTCAGCCGCTGAAACCAGGGATGTTCAATAAGATCAAAAATAAAATCACCCGGGATATTAATAAATCCATATACCGGATCGTTTATTATCTTTCGCTTGTTTATTTTAAATGCCACTTTTATGAATTATTAACTTACAAAAGTATGAATTTGTTTAGAACAAGATAATATAAGATAAATCCTTTGTGTTACTTTGTATGTATTAAATCCACCGTAACTTTCACATAGGTGATAACATAGCCGGTAGCAAAAATTTAACCGCGAAGAACACAAAGGAATTTTTTATTAATAAATTGTAATTACTTAAGCAGCATTAAAAAGAAATTTCGTCTTTATTATGTTATTACCCGCTACAAAGTACCAAAACTGGA
>CAZKWD010000311.1:0-3298 GCA_964556175.1 uncultured Rikenellaceae bacterium | reverse complement strand
ATCCTGAAAAGGCCTCTCTTAAATATATTGATAATTCTCTACACCAGAATTTCAGCTTCCTCGAACTTCCGGTCATTCTTCGTTATAAAATTATTGATAAGGCGCTGGACTTTAACATTATAGGAGGGTTCTCCTCCAACCTGCTGGTTAATAATTCTGTTTATGCTTCATCGGAGGGGAACAAATTACCGATTGGAAAAACAGAGGGAATGAATATCCTGACATTCAGCAGTTCCCTGGGTATGGGAATGGAATATAACATCTCAAGCAGCCTTTCACTGAACCTTGAACCGACATTCAGATATTACATTAATCCTTTCAATAATTTGTCAGGTACAGGAATCCATCCATATTCCTTCGGTGTCTTCTCAGGTATATCCTACAGGTTCTGAATTTTCCACTCGACCAATCCTGTTTCTTATTTAATTTAGAGTATTCCGTAATTATTTATAAGGTATAAAAATATTACCTTTGCAATTTATTTCTAAATACCCTGTTCATTATGATAAATTCATACAGGAAACCAATATTTGCATTACTTGTCCTGGCTGGTGCACTGATAATAATAATATCTATTGCAGAGAGTTTCAAAAGTGCCGGTAATTTAGATTCCGAAGCATCAATCCTGAACGATACAATTTATACGAATAAGCCTTATAAACTTCCGGAAAAAGTAACGTTTGCAGAAGAGAGAATGCCTCTTGAGAATTTTGATACCAGGGAAAGTCTTGACCGGGAAATACTTACAAGTGCTTATCGTCATTCTTCAACAATACTTATTATTAAAAGAGCAAACAGGTATCTGCCTGTTATAGAAAAGATCCTCAGGAAAAATGATATACCTGATGATTTCAAATATCTTATTGCAGCCGAAAGCGAATACAGCAATATGATTTCACCGGCAGGCGCAACAGGTTTCTGGCAGATAATGAAGGCAACCGGTATTGAACAGGGTATGGAGATCAATTCGGTGGTTGACGAGCGGTATGACATTGAGAAATCGACACAGTTTGCCTGTGATTATTTCAAGAAGTCGTACGAAAAGTATGGTAACTGGACACTGGCGGCTGCATCGTATAATAGCGGAAGATCTGCTCTTGATGAACAGATCAGCATCCAGCAGCAGGATAATTATTATGATCTTCTGCTGTCTGAAGAGACAGCAAGGTATATCTTCAGAGTTGTCGCATATAAGCTTGTTATCTCTGATCCTGCGAGTTACGGTTTCACAATCAGCAAGGATGAACTTTACCCGGTTTTAAAGTACAAAGAAGTGAAAGTAGATACGGCGGTTACAAATTTTTCGGGCTTTGCGGAGCACTTTGGAACAAATTACAAATTGCTGAAATTCCTGAATCCATGGCTTAGGAAACCGTACCTTAAACCAAAAGCAGGCAAAGAATACATAATTAAGATCCCGGCTAAAGGCATGAGAAATACTGAGAGCACAGAACCTGAAAGCTGATAATATAGCAGTGGAGGGTTATAATGAGTGAAGAAATAAACGTCCTTGGAGCAAGGGTACATAACCTGAAGGATATAGATGTTACCATTCCGCGTAATAAGCTTGTGGTTATCACCGGGCTCAGCGGAAGCGGTAAATCATCTCTTGCCTTTGATACAATATATTCAGAGGGCCAGCGGCGTTATATGGAAACCCTTTCTACCTATGCACGGCAGTTTCTTGGCGGCATGGAACGTCCCGATGTTGACAAAATAACAGGTTTAAGCCCTGTCATTTCTATTGAACAGAAATCAACAAATAAAAATCCCCGTTCAACAGTTGGTACAATAACAGAAATCTACGATTTTCTGAGATTGCTTTATGCAAGGGCAGCTGAAGCATACTCATGGACGTCTGGCGAAAAAATGGTTAAATACACCGATGAACAAATAGTAGATCTTGTAAAGGATAGATTTGCTGATAAGAAGGTCTATTTTCTGGCACCGGTTGTTAAAGGACGTAAAGGTCATTACAAGGAGCTTTTTGAACAGCTCAGGAGAAAAGGGTATCTTAATGTGCGTATTAACAGTGAGATCAGGCAGCTTCAACCCGGGATGAGGCTGGATAGATATAAGACTCATTTTATTGAACTGGTAATAGACAGGTTCAGGGTTGGGGAAGTAACTGACAAAAGACTCCGGGATTCCGTACAGATTTCACTTGACCAGGGTGATGGTGTGATGATGGTTCTTGACAGTGAAAGCAACGAACCAAGATATTTCAGCCGACACCTGATGTGTCCTGTAACAGGTATTTCCTATAATGAACCTGCTCCCCATAGTTTCTCTTTCAACTCTCCCCAGGGCGCTTGTCCTCATTGCAACGGGCTCGGACAAATATCGAGCATAAATGAGAGGAAGCTTATTCCCGACGGGAGCCTCAGTATAAGGAAAGGTGGTATCATTCCTCTTGGTAAGTACAGGAATGTATGGATATTCTGGCAGATTGAAGCAATTGCGGAAAAGAACGGTTTTACTCTTGATACTCCAATAAAGGATATACCTGAGGAGGCACTTAGCAAGGTTCTCTATGGTTCTGATGAGGTGCTGAAACTATCCAATACACCCCTGGGAATGACATCAAACTATTTTCTGACCTTTGAGGGGGTTGTAAATTTTGTTGGCAACCTGGAGGCTGTTAATGGAAAGAAGAACGGAACACGACTGAAAGATCAGTATGTTCAGTATGATGTTTGTCCCGAGTGCAATGGCACCAGGCTTAAGAAGGAGGCCCTTTTTTTCAGGATAGCAGATAAGAGTATCGGAGATCTGTCAGCAATGGATATCAAAGAGTTATCGAGGTTCCTGGCTAATGTTGAGGATAAACTGACTGAAAAGCAGAGAAAGATTGCTGCAGAGATACTCAAGGAAATAAGGTCAAGACTGAGTTTTCTCATTGAGGTGGGGCTTGATTACCTGTCTCTTAACAGGGGTGCAGCAACTCTTTCAGGAGGTGAAAGCCAGAGAATAAGACTTGCTACTCAAATCGGTTCACAGCTTGTGAATGTCCTTTATATTCTTGATGAGCCCAGCATTGGTCTTCACCAGAGAGATAACCGGCGCCTGATATATGCACTGAAACAACTCAGGGATTCAGGTAATTCAGTCATAGTGGTTGAACATGACAGGGAAATGATAAAGTCAGCCGATCATATAGTCGATATGGGGCCCGGTGCAGGACTTCACGGAGGCCTGGTAGTTGCGCAGGGGCGACCTGATGAAATAATGAATTGTGCGACGCTTACCTCAGGGTTCCTGAATAACGAAAATAAATTTATTATTCCGCAGGAACGCA
>CAZKWD010000310.1:0-3299 GCA_964556175.1 uncultured Rikenellaceae bacterium | reverse complement strand
AAAAAAAATCCCCTCCGTGAAGAGGGGAGAGGATTTTTTGGAAGCTAATATAATTTAACCGTTCCGTATGAAGATTCTACATTAACGGTTGCCGAAGTTGATTCATCCTTGCCAACGATACCTGCTACTTCGCTTTTGTTATTTTCAATAACACGTCTTGTGTAATTGAAGTTATCTTCATTAAATTTCAGTCCGCCGTAGGAGACTCTTCCATCCAGTTTATAACTTGCGGATTCATCAATTCCAAGCCTTACACCTGTATAACGTGAGGCTATCTCTATTGATTCAAATCCGGCTGGTACCCTGTCAACATTCAATCCGCAGTAGCTCCCTCCGAATTTTAATTTCTTCGTAAGGGTTCCTATACTAACATCTGAATATCCGGTTTCAATGATAAAGTTATTTATACTTTCAATTTTGATGTTATCGTACTTGGTTTCAGCTACAATTGAGCTTGTGGTTCCGAAAGCAAGTTTTGAATATTTACTGTCGACAAGCAGAGCCTTGCTGTTTTCAATAGTCAGGTTGCCGCAATATCTTACTTCAATATCCATCCAGCTTGCATCTTCTATTGATCCTTTACCATAGGCCAGGTAAAGGGCATTCATTGGTTTTTCATTTCCCCGGGTAAGTCTTGAAGCTGTCAGGTTCCCATATTTTATACTTAGATTTACCAGTCCGCTCAGATCATCCAGCTCTGTATTTCCATATCTGTTTGCAAGTGTAAGATCCAACCATTCCGGCATCCTGACGTTGTAATTGATAGTGAATTTTCTTGATTCGCCGCTCCATCCGGTGAATTTAAATTTATCATTAATAACTGTTTTTGCCGATATGACATTTTCTCCTTCGGAGAATTTGACATCAATATAGCTTAGCAGTTGTTCTGCTCTATCCCTGTTTGGATACCGTACAGTAACCTTTACATCAATGACCACCTGGTCGCTTTCAGAAGTAATAACTACTATATCGCCGTACTTGTTTTCGAGATCAAGTGTCATTCCCTTCTGGGCTTTGTATTCTTTATGTAACTCTTTTGAAACCTCATTTTGAGCCGCTAATCCTGATGGCAGCAGGAGAAACGCGGCTAAGAGGAGTGTTCCTGGTTTATATACTGACTTTTTCATCATTATTGGTATTAATATTTTCATTCCTTATGGTTTTCAATTGATTTACAATAAAGGTCATTACTTCGAGCTTTGTCTGGTAATGTTCAATCATTGCATTTATTATTTTTTCATCATCAGGATTGGCTTTAAGGTCTTTCTGAAGCTGGATGTATACTGAATCCATGTTTTTGATTTCTTTCGTGAGCATCTCCTTCTGTTCAGTATTGTTTATAAAGTCAACAGAAATGATCTCGCTTTCCATAAGATTTACCTGGTGCAAATAATAATTCTCAACCTCCCTGTATTGAGGCGAAACATCACCAAGGGCCATACTGTTTCTGTCGGATCTGAGAAAATGATCCCAGGTCCACAGCGATGAGAGTGTTACCAGTAGTGTAACAACTGCAGCCTTGAGCAGGTAAGGGACAATACTCCGTTTTACGGCGACTCTCCCGAATCTCATTTCAAGCTTGCTGTTAAAACGCTCAAGGTGACCTTCCGAAGGCTCCTTGTCTTCGAAAAAGTCCCTGTTACTCCTGATTATTTCTTCTATTGTTTTCATTCCCTGTAAGTTTTCATTTTCTTAATTCACTGATAAGCTTCTGTTTTGCCCTTGAAAGCTGTGATCTTGATGTGCTGCTCGATATTGATAGTATTTCTGCAATTTCATCATGATCGTAACCTTCAAGCAGGTAGAGAGAAAGAATTACCCTGTAACCGTCCGGTAGTTGTTCAATGGCTTCTTTAACCTCTTCTACCTTAACATCAAGCTCCTCATACTTGATCATATCATCACTGCTTTCATCTCTTAATCCTGCGTGTGACTCAATATCTTCAAAGACCGCTTTTCTTTTTCCGAGAGCATCGAGTGACCTGTTTATCACTATTTTTTTCAACCAGGCGCCGAAACTCACTGTTCCCGAGTAGGTTTCAATCTTTTCAAAGGCCGACAGGAACGATTCCTGCATTATGTCTTCGGCTTCCATCGTGTCATTCACTATCCTCAGGCTCGTGTTATACATGGCTTTGTAGTATAACTTGTAGATCTGGAACTGTGCCTTCTGGTCGCCGAACTTGCACCCGTCCAGAAGATCCTGGTGCAAGTTTCTGAATGCCGCTTCTACATTTGCCATCTTTATATAAAGACTAGTTCTAATGTTAGTTGCTGCACCCACTTTTTTCTTTCCTATCAGTTTCTGATCAAAAGACGTGGGTAAATTATTAATGATGCACTCAATTTAAGAATTTTTTTCCCTTGGCCAGGGAAAATGTAAAAATTATACCCTGAGTAACCTCTCCTGTGCTGTAATCGAGCTCAGAGCCAAAAAGACTGTGGGGAATGGAAAATACCACAAGTAAAACAATTGCTGCCAGCGCCATATATAAGGGTCTCCTCTTTTTAAGATTAACAAGTACGGCTAAAACCCAGAAGGTTAAAACTATAAGTGTCTTATTGTCTGTTAGATCCCAGCCAAATGGCACCCCTGTCCAGAGCTCCCCGAATGCAATCTTCTGTACCAGTGGTCCCAGAATAATACCCCCGGCAACAAGCAGGATAAGCGTCCATATCCCGTATTTTTTATATTCGGGAACATTGGAAACACTCATAAACCCGGTTGCTGTTGAGAAAAGCATGGCGGTAAACATAATCAGGATGTGGGGCATGAGAATATACCAGGGTACACTATCTTTAAACCTTATAACAAGAGGGGTATCTTTCATTATAGTCTTAGTGCCCGATAAATCTGTAAGTTCAACGTAATACTGCAGTTTTCCTGCCGGAGGCTGAGGAGGAACATCAGCGAAAAAGCCTTTCTCCTCAGTCATTTTAAAGATTTTGTTCATAATAAATGAGTGTACAGGATACACTTTATATATAAACTCTGCAGCCTGGTACTCATCCGTGGTTTTATGCCTTTTAAAGTAAAGTACAGCTTTTGCGGAGGTATCATTAATACTCAATTTCACTTCAGATCTCTCATCCAGCCCGATGCTTCTTACAAGCTTTAGTTCGTAAATTGTATCATTCAGCATTACATCAATGCGCTTGGGATATGTAGGTCCGGTTCTTCTCTGGTAATATGCAGCAGCAATTGTAATAATAAAAGCCAGAAACCAGAAAATAATTTTTTTCATAAGTACATACCTGGTTTGTAAAGTTGCTTGGTGCTTGGTACTGGTTGCTTATTA
>CAZKWD010000309.1:0-3299 GCA_964556175.1 uncultured Rikenellaceae bacterium | reverse complement strand
TACTGCAAGGACATCGTAGATCTCCTCGAAAGGAACATTTTTTGCCTGCATCTTTTTCCAAATGGAGAATACCGATTTTGGACGGCTGCTTATATCGAATTTAAAACCTGCTTCTGTAAGCTTGTCTATTATGGGGAATGAGAATTTATTGAGAAAGGACATGTACTTCTTTTCGCTTAACTTAAGCTTTGAAGCAATCTCTTCGTAGATCTGTGGCTGCCTGAATTTAAAGCTGAGATCCTCCAGTTCGCTCTTGATGGCAAATAAACCCAGCCGGTGAGCAAGCGGTGCATAGAGGAAAATTGTTTCACCGGCAACCTTCATCCTTTTGTGTTCGGGCAGCGAATCGAGAGTCCTCATATTATGAAGGCGGTCTGCTATCTTGATAAGAATCACTCTCATGTCGTCAGAAAGCGTCATCAGCATTTTTCTGAAATTTTCAGCCTGCATCGACGAAGAGCTTTCCTTATCATATGTGTCCGAGATCTTTGTAAGACCATCAATCAGAGAAGAGATCTTGGGTCCGAAATCCCTCTTAACGTTATCAAGCGAATAATCAGTGTCTTCAACTACATCATGAAGCAATGCAGTTGTTATTGATTTGGCTCCAAGACCGATCTCCTGGTTTACTATTTTAGCTACGGCAATGGGATGCAGAATGTAAGGTTCTCCCGATTTACGACGCATGTTCCAGTGAGCTTTGTTGGCAATCCTGAAGGATTTGTCAATCATCTCCCTGTCGCCTTTCTTATCGGATCTCAGAAGATTATTTACAAGTGAGTCATATTCATCCTGAATCTGTTTTATATCCTCCTCATCAAAAATATCCTTGTTCCCCATAAATATTCAAGACAACTTTTTGTGCAATTTACAAATATAGTCTTATTCGCGTAATTCTGGAAGAGGTACTGCGTTGAAGATCGGAAATCATTTATGGGATCTGTAAACAGTAACAGTTCCGGTTTTAATTACTTTGTTACCTGACGGCTCCGTCACGTTTAAAAACCATAAGTAAACCCCTTCCGAAACCGGAACACCATTTTCTGTGCCGCCCCATTTTTCCGAATAATCTCTGGTAGTAAAAATACTTCTCCTTTTCAGGTCAGTTATTATAAGTTGATATTCAACCGGTGTGAATGAAAGAACAGGGCCGAAAAGATCATTAACTAGATCCTCATCGGGAGTAAAAAGATTGGGGACTGTTATCCGTTCAGTAACAGGTGTGCAGACTGATGATGAGCTGCTTTCCCCATATACTCCGTAAGGATTTGCTGTTTCGTATGCTTTGATAATAAAACATACCTCCTGTCGTGTTACATCGTACATCAGATCAGAATATGCTATAGTAAAGGCCGTATCATAAGAAGAAATTGTATATCTCTCTTCAAATGTTCCGCTTGTATTTATTAATAACTTATAACTATCGACTATGCCGTTCCACTTTTTATATGGATTCCAGGCAAGATGTAATTCATTTTCAATCTTTTCCAGGGAGAGTACAATATTTGACGCTACGTTCGATATGGTTATCGCAACGTCGCAACTGTTGACAGCAGAAAGTCTGTAGTAATTTATTTCCGAGATATCTGCATCAGTGTCAGTATATAATAATGATTCTGCTTCATCCGGAAAATATTCAATTTCATGGAATGAGCCTGACGTACCTGTTTTTCTTTCAAGGATATATTCAGTGATCTCTGACAAAGGATCCATCTTAAATGAAAGCAGGATGTCATTTTCCTGAGTCACGGTTGCAAAATCTGCATTTATCCACTGCGGGGGCTTTTGCATTTTCGTGTTCAGGCAGGCTCTGTTTGAGAGGGAAAAAACATCTCCTTCAAGGTCTGCCCTGATAATAAAGCAATATTGTGCATCAAGTGAAAAATCATCCAGAGAGAACCAGCTGCTGTCACCCGGAATTGCCCCTGCTTCCGAATAGATACCCCCATTAACCGAATAAAGCACAGTGTAGCTCTCTACCTGCCTGGGGTGTGATGGATAATTGTTCCAGTCAATCCCTATTTTTTTATTACAGGTATCTAAACTGACAGTTAAGAAAATAGTATTCAGGCAATTTGACAGAGGACTAATGTTACCTGCACTGTCAAAAGCTGCCACTACATAGGATACGGAGAGTTCGGAAGATTTCAGGTTATTGTGTATGTAGCTTGTTATTAATGGATTACGGATCGTATCAAGAGAATACCCTTCATCATTTATGTATTCATAAACCACATACCCTGTCACATCAGGAGAAGAGCTCGCTGTCCATGATATCTCAGAATAACCTGTTACCTGATTAACAGTTACCAGCTCAAGAACCGGAGAAACAGGCGACTCAGTATCCGGCTGGCCTGTAACCTTTGTGACAAAAGCGATAAGGAAAATGATAATAGTATAAAGTGATTTTAACCTCATTCTTATCCTGCCGTTATTTCATGAAGCTTGTCAATATTATAATACGTACCGGCCAATGCTGTTATTTCATCAGGAGTAATAGTTCTTATTTTTTTTACCAGCCTGTCAAAATAGGAAGTATCAAGTCCGAACTCCCATGCCGATCTGAAGCTTTCTGCCAGGGCAAAAGGTCCGTCAAACATCCTCACCATCTCTCCGAGCATATAGTTCCTGACTATCGCGAGCTCCTCTTTTTCAACAGGCTCACTTTGCAATCGTCTTATTTCATTATATATCTCATCAATTGCTTTTTGAGTACTTTTTTTACTCACTTCAGTGGATATAATATTAAAACCGCTGAAAATGAGTGATGAGACCATTGAATGGATTCCGTATGTCAGACCTTTATCTTCTCTGATGTTTTTCATCAGTCTTGAGTTAAAATATCCGCCAAGTATCACATTTAAGATCTTCAGTCCCGGATAATCGGGATGGCATTTATTGATTGCAGGGCATCCAATTCTGACAGCTGTTTGTACAGCTCCCGGTTTATTTATGTGGTTTCTCCTGTTTTCACTTTCTTTCAATAAATTATGTGATTCTTCTATATAAACATCACCTGCAAAATTTTTACCAAAATGCTTATTCAGAAGATCAAGGGTTCTCCCGTGTATTTTGCCGGATATTATTATGGCCAATTTTTCAGGAGTGTAATTTGCAGCATGGAAATCTTTCAGGAGGGGCGGATTCATGTTCTCGAAATCCTCTGGTACTATCTGTCGGCCATATGGATGATTATTTCCGAAAATTGATTCAAAAAAATGTTCCATGGCGAGATTATTCACCTTTTCCCTGTTCACAAGATACCACCGTAAACGTTTTTTCATCAATGCTTTAAGTTC
>CAZKWD010000308.1:0-3300 GCA_964556175.1 uncultured Rikenellaceae bacterium | reverse complement strand
GTACTCTGAAGAACCCTTTTTCACAGGATTTCCTATATCAGCGCTGTTTTGAAACAGACCTGTGCCTGAGTTTTGAGCTTGTGATGTCATAAATAAACTTCCTAAAAGCAGAATTAAAAAATATCTCATACCTCTTTGTTTTAACTAGTCTGCCCTAAGATAAATGTATTCAACTTAATAATAACAAAAAATTGATAAAAATATCTGTTATTGTATTTATCCGGATACGGTAGGATAATTATTTTTATATTTGATAAGGATTCAAGATAAAACAAGGCTGATTTTTCTTAAAATATATTCAAAAATTTGCTTCATGACTAATATTTTGAACAGGATTTCACATTGTATTGAATTTGGCAAGATAGACAGGGCATGTCCCTATCCACCCGATATGAAAGGGCAGGATGGGGCTGATGAACTGACAAAACAGGCTCTTGAAAGCGGCATTAAGCCAGGACAGATACTTGATAATGCTCTCATTCCGGCAATGGCAGTAGTCGGAGACAAATTCAGCAGGAAGGAGATCTATGTGCCACAAATGCTGATGGCTGCCAAATCAATGAACAGCGCGATGAAACATCTAAAGCCTTATTTCCTGTCAGGAGAAACAAAGAGAAGAGGGAAATTCATAATAGGAACGGTGACAGGCGACCTGCATGATATTGGCAAGAACCTTGTAGCAATGATGATAGAGGGCGGAGGATGGGAAGTGATTGATCTGGGCGTGGATGCAGGTACAGACAAATTTATAAGAGCAGTTGATGAAAATCCCGGTGCTGTTATTGGACTTTCAGCGCTTCTTACTACAACAATGGAAAATATGGGTCGGACTGTCGATGCTATCAGAGGAAAATATTCTGACCTGAAGATCCTTGTTGGCGGCGCTCCTGTTACAATGGATTATTGTATAAAAATAGGTGCTGATTTTTATTCACCCGATCCACAAGGTGCAGTGAATTATTTAAATCGTCTTGTATCTTAACAGGAAAATCGAAATATGGAAACAATGCTTAAGGGACGAACTGCAGAAGTGATAATAAATACCAAAGGACCTGTTGTTATTATCGGGGAATCTATCAATCCGACAAGAAGGAAAAAGCTGGTTTCTACATTACAGGAGAATAATTTTGAATATGTGATCGAACTTGCTGAAAGCCAGATCAAAGCAGGAGCCGACGTGCTTGATGTAAATGTTGGATTTCCGGGTGTGGATGATGTCAGGCTGCTCCCTGAAACAGTTAAAGTGCTTCAGGATAAATTTGGTGTCCCTTTGTGTCTCGATTCACCGAATCCGAAAGCAATTGAGGCTGCGCTTAAAGTTGCAACCGGCAAGTGTCTGATAAATTCCGTCAGCGGGGAAGAAGCTGCAATTCAAGCACTTCTTCCTGTAGCAGAGGAATATGGTGCAGCTATAATAGGACTTTGCATGGATGAGAAGGGAATAACCCATGACCCCGAAAAAAGAGTGGCAGTAGCGGAAAAAATAATTGAAAGAGCTGTAAAAGAGGGAATAAATGCTGAGGATATAATTATTGATCCGCTTGCTATGGCAGTAAGCGCCGATCCCCAAGCCTGCCTGGTAACTCTGGAAACAATACGATTGATACACCAGAGGCTTCGTCATAATATCAGCCTGGGAGCCAGCAATATCTCTTTCGGACTGCCTGACAGGGAATCATTGAATACCGCATTCATAATACTCTCAATTTATAACGGTTTAACTTGTCCCATAGCTAATCCTGAAAAGATTACGTCAGCTATTCGTGCAGCAGATCTCATATTGAACCGCGATGATTTTGCAATGCGTTTTATTGAGTACTTTCAACGCAGGCAAAAGCTAACATAAATTAATATCAGATATTCAGATGTCCGTTCTTAAACCAGCAAGAAGATGGCAACCTGCCTTTTATCCGTTTAAAAAGGAAAAATTAGGCCTGCGGCTTCTGGAGAAAACGGAACTGTTGATAAAAGGACCTCTCTTTGGCTGCAGGATGTGCGGTAACTGCCTTTTGCAGGAGACAGCCTTTATTTGTCCAATGGAATGTCCTAAAGGTATGAGAAACGGTCCCTGCGGCGGGGTAACACCTGAGAAAAAATGTTACATTGATGAAACACGCAGATGTGTATGGACCTGCATTTATGAAAGAGCGCTTAAAAAAGGACGGGAAAAGACACTTCTTGAGATCCTGCCTCCTCTTGACTGGAACAAGGCCGGAACTCAGACATGGGGAGATGTGGTACTACAGGTAAAAAAGATTGGTACCGGTTTATTTGTCAGCAGTCTCTTTTCAAGGGACAAGGAGAAAAAAGAGCGTGTATGGGACTCCGTTTTTAAGAGCGTGCGTCAGCCGGAATGGTGGGGCGGGGATTCAGAATACCACCCTCCCGCCTATCAGGAACCAGCCTCAGAGCTGGAAAGGAAACTAAGAAGTGGTAAATTTGTTGTTGCCACCGAAGTGACACCCCCTCTGAGTGCAAATTCAGGAAAGCTGATCAAAGAAATAGAGCTTGTAAAGCCTTATGTAACAGCAATAAACTTCACAGATGCTTCATCGGCAAATCCAAAAATGTCGTCACTGGCATGCTGCAAGGTTGCAAATGATCTGGGCACAGAAGCTGTGCTGCAAATAGCTGCACGCGATACAACAAGAACCGGACTTCAATCAACTGCAATAGGCTCAGGACAGTTTGGAGTCAGAAACATTCTTTGCATAACAGGTGACAGTGCCAGAGTGGGCCCCGAGCCGACCGGAGATATGAATATTGTTGATATCGATTCTGTCCAGATGTTATGGATACTGCGGAAAATGAGAGATGAGGGGCACTATCTCGATGGAAGGAAGATTAAATATCCTCCCAGGTTTTTCCTTGGTGCTGCAGCATCACCTCTTGCACCTGAACCGGCAATGTTGGCTATAAGAGACCATAAAAAAATCAATGCCGGCGCTCAATTCTATCAGACAAATATTATTTTTAATCCTGATGGAATTGACCCATGGCTGGAGGAACTGGATAAAAGAGACCTGTTAAAAAAGGTATATATACTTGCAGGTGTTGCCCCTCTGAAAAGTTATAATGTTGCCAGATACCTGCATGATAAAGTTCCGGGAGTATTCCTGCCGGAAAAAATACTGGAACGGATGGAAAAGGCAGGAAACGGGGAAGCAGAAGAAGGTGTGCAAATAATACTTGAGATCGTTGAATCTTTGAAAGGGAAGAAAGGAATTAACGGCATCCACCTGATGACATTGGGCTGGGAAGAAATAGTGGAAAGAATTGTAAGGGAATCAGGAATTTACC
>CAZKWD010000307.1:0-3303 GCA_964556175.1 uncultured Rikenellaceae bacterium | reverse complement strand
AACAACAGAAAGACACCGGCTGATGATGCCAAGACCAGAACCTATCTTAATAGGGTAAGGACAAGGGTAAGCCTTCCGGATGTCAACTCTTCAGGTGATGATCTGTTTGCTGCAATCAAGCTTGAGAGAAAGCTCGAGCTCTTCTTTGAAGGAACAAGATATCTTGACCTGCAAAGATGGCAGGGCGATCTTGGCGTTAATGGTGATGCTTACCTTGCATTGAAAGACCAGGGTAAATCCATACCTTCAGGTATTCCGGGAGCTCCGATTCTTCAGCCTGATGCCGGCTATAAGATTGGCAAGCATGAATTACTACCTATACCAGAGTATGAGATGAAGGTCAATTCATTAATGACCCAGAATCCTGGATATTAGGATTATTCTTTGATATAATTTTTCTTAAGAGCCCTTGATCTGGTTTAAGGGTTAAGGGCTCTTTTCTTAACAACAGGGTCAGATGAAATTCAACTTAACCCTAATAAGCTTATTATGTACATGCTTCATTCTTTACGGATGTACTTTTCATGCATTTAAGCGCCCGCAGCTGTTCAGCAGCGCCTATTCAATGAGCGGAGCACTTTCGATGGGAACGTCAGCACCTGACATTCAGGCTATTATCAACGCGAAAACTAATAAAGAGCTTAAAACCCTCCCTGCCTATACAATGGAATGCGGCACAGAGGATACGCTTGTTTATAACTCAAACGTACAGTTCGATAACTTCCTTACAGGGAAAAATGTGACCCATACTTTTATAAAACGAACAGGCACCCACGACTGGACTTTCTGGATGGACTGCCTACCAAAAACAATAGAATTTGTAAGCGATTATTTTGACTTACAATATTAATTCATAAAACATTACAAATGAAATCATTAAAAACTACTTTCTGCCTGGTCCTAATAAGCTTGATATTTCTGATGATCGGTAATGACACCGTCAGCGCTCAGAAACTCAAGTCTGGACCTCAGGACCTTTCGTTTTTCTCGAAAGTGGATGAAACAGACCAGCCCTATGCGGTCTATATACCTGAGAACTTTGATGAATCAAGGACATACCCGCTGGTAGTCTTCCTCCATGGCGCCTGGTCGAATCACAGACTTGGATTGCGCCGCGTTTTCGGAAAAGGTAATATCCAGGGAACAGACTTTATAAAACCGGGTAATGTCCCTGTAGAAACAGATCTTGAAGCTACCAGATACTGGCCTGAACTTAAGCCTGTTGATTATATTGTCGCAGCACCCTATGCCCGTGGTACTGCCGGCTACCAGGGAATACCCGAGCAGGATGTATATGAAATGCTTGATGACCTGAAGAGCCGCTTTTCAATCGATGAGGATCGCATATACCTTACCGGACTTTCAATGGGCGGAGGCGGAACTATATGGCTCAGCCTTACCAGACCGGATATATGGGCAGCAATAGCACCCTGCTGTCCGGCACCACCTGACGGATCAACAGACCTTGCTTCAAATGCTTCAAACCTGCCGGTACATCTCTTCATCGGAGATAAAGACTTCCTCTATAAAACAGCTCTTGACTGGAAAGCAAAATTTGAAGCCGTTACTCCCATATTCAATTTTATTGAATACCCCGGGATAGGTCATAACAGCTGGGAATATGCCTATAAGGACGGGTTTATATTTGAATGGTTCTCACAATTCACTCGTAATCTGTTTCCGCAGGAGGTAAAATTCAGCACAAGTTGGTTTAAATACAATAAAGCATACTGGGTAAAGTTTGATAACCTTACACCAGGAACACTGGCATCAATTGATGCAAAATTCACAGGAACGAATACAATTGAGGTTACAACAAATGGACTCGAAGCCTTTACACTAAGCCTTGAAGGTCATTCAATGTTCACTCCTGGTAAGAAAGGAACTGTAAAGATAGATTCGAAAAGTTTCAATTTTAAAACCTCTGATGCTGTCTCATTCATGAAAGAAAACGGTACATGGGTCAATAAGAAATTTTCTCCGGGACTTACTGCAAAGCAGCAGGGAGCTGAAGGACCTCTGTCTGCGGCAGTCAGCAGTAACCATGTTTATGTCTATGGCACAGGAGGAAATCCTTCACAGGAGGAGCTTGCAGCAAGAAGAGCAGCGATAGCTTCACTGGCCGACTGGACAGGAATGGGAGGAAGGATCATGGTATTTCCGCGCGTGATATCCGATAAAGAGGTACGGCAGAGCGATTATGAAACATCAAACCTTATACTTTTCGGTACGAAGGAAACAAATGCAATAATCGAAAAATTCGCCGACAGGCTGCCTGTACATCTTAATGATGATGCTAACGATTATGGCCTTGTTTATATCTTCCCGCTAAATCAGCATTACATAATAGTAAATTCAGGACTTCCGTGGTGGACACCTCCCAAGCAGGAAGGCGGACCAGGAGGAATAGCTTTTATGGGTTCAAAAGCTGAAGCCCTTAATCAGTTTCAGGATTTTATACTGTTTAAAGAAACGCCCGACAATGTTGTAGCAGGGGGAACCTTTGACAATAACTGGAAACTGCCTACTGATGCTGCAGCCGCAATGAAGGGTACAGGTGTGATTGAAATAAAATAAATAGCTATTAAAAATATTAAACCAATGAAATCCAACAGACGTAATTTTATCAGGACAATGGGAGCCGGTGCCACCGGACTCACCATTGGCGCAGCCGGCATATCAGTTGCATCATGCACATCGGCAGGTGCAAAAAAAGATGAAGATGATGGACAGGTACTCTTTATCGGTGATGATATTGCTCTTGCCGATACGCAATACGGGAAAGTGAAAGGATATGTCCTCAGGGGCATAAACTATTTCCTGGGAATTCCTTACGGTGCAGACACCTCAGGACCAAACAGATTTATGCCTCCGCAAAAACCCAAACCATGGGATGATATCTTTCCTGCAGTCTGGTGGGGCAACACAGCTCCACAAAATATGGAGAGAAGATATGCAAATGCTTATCAGTCATTTGCTGATCACTGGAATTATGATGATGTTAGTGAGGATTGTCTGAGGTTGAATGTTTTTACTCCTGCAATTAATGATGGAAAGAAAAGACCAGTGATGTTCTGGCTTCACGGAGGCGGATTCACCAACGGCAATGGAATAGAGCAGGATGGATATAACGGAGAAAACTTATGCAGGTTCGGAGATGTAGTTTTTGTTTCCGTCAACCACAGGTTAGGACCCCTTGGATTCACAAACCTTGCAGGTGTGGGCGGGGAAAAATTCGCAGCATCCGGGAATGTCGGAATGCTCGATCTTGTTGCTGCTCTTGAATGGGTAAGGGATAATATT
>CAZKWD010000306.1:1667-3303 GCA_964556175.1 uncultured Rikenellaceae bacterium | reverse complement strand
GTAATTGACGGTGAATCAGGTGAATGTCTTGCTTCAGCATTTAATCCCAAAGATGAAATGGAGATCATTGCCGGAAAACCGGGCTGGGCCGAACAGGATCCGGAAACCTGGTGGGCAAACCTTAAAACTTCAATATCAGATTGTAATAATCAGCTTGGAGCTAAGAAAAAAGAGATTGGTGCAATAGGTATTTCATACCAGATGCACGGACTAATCACTCTGGATAAACAACTGAAAGTACTGCGTCCTTCAATCATCTGGTGCGACGGCAGGGCTGTTGAATACGGAGAAAAAGCATTCAATGGACTTGGTGAGGATTTTTGTCTTTCACAGCTTTTAAATTCTCCAGGGAACTTTACTGCCACAAAACTTGCATGGGTAAAGGGAAACGAACCTGAAATTTACTCAAAGATCCATAAAGTGATGCTTCCCGGCGATTATATTGCCCTGCGGCTTACCGGGGAACTTATGACCACATACTCGGGGCTTTCAGAAGGTATTTTCTGGGATTTTATGAAAAACAGCGTTTCAAAGGAACTGATGGATTTCTTTGGCTTTGATGAAGAGATTCTTGCTGATGCCGTTACCTCATTTTCATTGCAGGGAAAGCTCTTAAAATCTGTTGCAGAAGAGCTTGATCTGCCCGAAGCTGTCGCTGTTTCATACAGGGCAGGTGATCAGCCTAACAACGCATTATCGCTTAATGTTATGGAACCCGGTGAGGTGGCAGCAACGGCAGGAACATCGGGAGTAATTTATGGTGTCACTGACCAGAAGAAACATGAACCTCTTTCCAGGGTGAACAGTTTTCTTCATGTTAATCATTCGGCATCACGGCCCCGGCTTGGTGTGTTATTGTGTATAAACGGAACAGGCATACTGAATTCATGGTTAAGAAGAAATACGGGGAGCAATATAAGCTATGAAGAGATGAATAAAATGGCTGAAAAGGTATCCCCGGGTTCTGACGGACTCAGTATCCTGCCTTTTGGCAACGGTGCAGAGAGGATGCTTGGAAACAGGGATGTGGGTGCACGGATAATGGGATTAACCTTTAACACCCATACAAATGCCCATTTATTCAGAGCAGCCCAGGAGGGTATAGTTTTTTCAATAAGATACGGGCTTGATATTATGAAGGAAACAGGTATCATCCCCTCGGTGATCAGGGCAGGAGCAGCCAATATGTTCCAGAGCGGTGTCTTCAGGGAAGCATTGTCATGTATTACTGAAACAGAGATACACCTTTATAATACTGATGGTTCACTCGGCGCGGCACGTGGCGCTGGTATAGGATGCGGCTATTATAAATCTGTGAAAGAGGCATTTGCAGGTCTTAAGGAAGTTGGTGTAACAATACCTGATAAATCAAAAACAGAAGCGTATAAAGAGGCTTATTCAACATGGCTGAATTACCTTAAAACAATTTGATCTTATGTATTTCCTTTGTGCCCCTTTGTGTTATCCTTTATGTCCTTCGTGTTTAAATTCTTTCTTAACCACAAAGGAAACTAAGTACACACTAAGGAACAAAAAGTTATATTTACCAGAATTTATTTAATCAAACTATAAAAATTATTGATATGATCTACAAAGGCAAAAAAGAGTATTATCCCGGAATAGGGAAAATAAAGTA
>CAZKWD010000306.1:0-1567 GCA_964556175.1 uncultured Rikenellaceae bacterium | reverse complement strand
ATATGATCTACAAAGGCAAAAAAGAGTATTATCCCGGAATAGGGAAAATAAAGTATGAGGGTAAAACCTCAAAGGACTCCCTGGCATTCAGATGGTACAATCCCGACCAGGTTGTTTCAGGCAGGAAGATGAAAGATCATCTTCGTTTTGCCATTGCTTACTGGCACTCATTCTGCGGTGATGGCAGTGATCCGTTTGGCGATGCGACACATATATATCCGTGGCAGGATGTGAAAAATAATGATGACAAGATAAAAATGAGGCTCGATGCCGCCTTTGAATTCTTTACAAAGATAGGGGCAGGGTACTATTGTTTTCATGATGTGGATGTTGTCGGTAACGGATCGGTTCTGGAGATTGAAAAGCGTCTTGACAAGACTATTCCCCTGATGAAAAAACTACAGAAGCAGACCGGGGTGAAACTTCTCTGGGGTACAGCTAATCTATTCTCGCATCCGCGTTATATGAACGGAGCGGCAACAAATCCCGATTTTGCTGTTATTGCATGCGCAGGAGCTCAGCTGAAAAATGCTATTCATGCCACCATAGAGCTTGGAGGAGAGAATTATGTCTTCTGGGGAGGAAGAGAAGGTTATATGAGTCTACATAACACTGATATGAAGAGAGAACTTGAACATATGGGCATGATGCTCTCAATGGCACGTGATTATGGCCGAAAGAACGGCTTTAAAGGAACATTCCTTATTGAACCAAAACCAATGGAACCTTCGAAACACCAGTATGACTACGATGTGGCAACAATAATCGGATTCCTTCGCCGGCATAAACTTGATAAGGATTTTAAACTGAATATCGAAGTTAACCATGCTACACTTGCCGGCCATACCTTCCAGCATGAACTTCAGGTTGCTGCTGATGCAGGATTGCTGGGAAGTATTGATGCCAACAAAGGTGATTACCAGAACGGCTGGGATACTGATGAATTCCCGACAAATATTTACGAGATTACTGAAGCTATGATGGTTATTCTCAGGGCAGGCGGATTCAAAACAGGTGGCATAAATTTTGATGCTCATATCAGGAGAAATTCAACTGATATAGATGATATTTTCATAGCCCATATCAGCGGTATGGATACTTTCGCCAGAGCATTGCTGATTGCTGATAAAGTGCTGAAAGACAGCGATTACCTGAAAATGAAAAAGAAGAGATACTCATCATTCGATAAGGGAACAGGCAAAGATTTTGAAAATGGTAAACTTACCCTTTCTAAACTCAGGAATATTGCTGCGAAGAACGGAGAACCTGCTGCTATAAGCGGAAAACAGGAACTGTATGAACAGCTGATAAATATTTACCTGGCTTAAGAGATTATTCTGATTCCATTTACAGGTATTTCTCGTCTGTCGCAAAAAGATTTTACATATATACCCGCACATGTTCCGATCGATGCCAGGTAGAGGTCAAATGGGGCAGGAGCTGTATTGCCTCCGCCATTATCGAGTGGCTGATCAGTCCTGATAATATGTCCATTGGTATGTGCTACGACTACTTTGCCGTTTTCAAGTGTTATTTCCATAAATAAAAGAATATGATTATAAAGTAA
>CAZKWD010000305.1:0-3306 GCA_964556175.1 uncultured Rikenellaceae bacterium | reverse complement strand
AATCCCTGGAATGGCTTGAAAATGCAGTGGAGCATGGATTTATAAATTATCCCTTCCTCAATGAATACGATCCCTTCCTTAAAAACATCCGTGGCGAGGAGCGTTTTAAAACACTCATGAAAAAGGTGAAACACGAATGGGAAAGTTATGAGATTTAGTAAAGGTTGATAATATGAAAATATTACTGATAAAACCGCCACTGAATCCTAATCTTTTAACAGTTTCTTTATACGAACCATTAGAGTTAGAATATCTGGCTGCTTCAGTGAAGGATTCAAACGTCAGGATACTGGATATGAGAATTGATAAGAATCTTCACCGTGAATTATTGAATTTTAAACCCGACCTGATCGGCATAACCGCTTATACCTGCGATTATAATATTGTTGTACAGATCCTGAAAGAGATCCGGAAATTTGACAGGTCAATAAGAACGGTTGTCGGAGGATCCCATGCTACTTTTTCACCGGATGATTTTGTGCTTCCTTATGTTGATGCCCTGTTCCTGGGGTATGCTGATTCTACTTTCCCTCAATATGTCAATGCCCTGGATAATCCGGAACAGTTAAAGGATATTCCTAATATTGTTTTAATTGATAAAAATGGAGTTTTCTTTACAAAAAAAGAGACGTCAGTGCCTGATCTCAATAGTCTGCCCCTGCCTGACCGCAGTCTGACTGAAAAGTATCGGAAGAGTTACCATGATCCTATCAGAAATAAACTCGCACTTATAATGACCAGCAGAGGATGTCCGTTCCGTTGTAATTTTTGTTCCTGCTGGAAGCTGATGAATGGCAAATGTGCCACAAGAACACCTGAATCAATAATAGATGAGCTAAAGAGTCTGCCTGAGGAGACTAATGTTGTTTATTTTTCGGATGATAACACTTTTATTGACATAGAAAGGATGTGGAGGTTGAGTGAGTTAATAAAAAAGAATAACATTAAGAAGAAATTGCAGATGTACGCCAGGGCAGATACGATTGTCAATAATAAGGCTTTGTTTAAGGACCTGGCAGGAGCCGGCCTTCAATTCATTTCAATCGGTTTAGAATCCTTTCAGGATAAAGATCTGGATTACTATAATAAAAAAACCTCTGTAGCATTAAATAATGGGGCTATTCATATATTGAAAGAGCTGAATATTTACATTATTGCACTTTTTATTGTCAGACCGGAATATAGTGTGGAGGATTTCAATCAATTAACTGAATATATATACGAGAATAATCTTTTCAGACCGGCATTCCCTGTCTTAACACCCCTGCCCGGTACTGAATTATACAAAGAGACATTTAAAAAATTTGAAACAACAAATTTTGACTTTTTTGATTGCGCTCATTCAATTCTTCCAACCAGGCTGGAACCTAAAGAGTTTTACCGGCAGTTAACGAACCTGTATTTCAAAAGCTTCTCAATCTGGCGTTATGTTAAACACAGGTTTAACAGACTCTTTTCATTAAATAAGGAAAAGTATTTTACGGATAATACTGATGGACTCTCACTTATGAAATTACTTTTAGTAACTGCCTGTTCGCTGGCAGTAGCAAAAAGAATGAGAAATACTTACCGGGAACAAAAGAAATAACTGTAATCTGCCGGGTAATTTTATTTGCCTCGTATCCATTACTTTCCTAACTTTATCACAATGAACCATAAAAAACTAACATGGCCAGCCTCATCCTAGGGATATAATTACGATATCCTCCTTATCCGCCAGCTGTGCGTATTCGGCCTTCGACCGACGATGTAGATGGGCAAGATGTAGGTTCGATGCATGCATCGAACCTACTAAAACCCCATACTGAACGATTCCCACAGCGGAACCTTCATCTCCTCCCATTTCTTCATGGCAGCTAATGCAAAATTGTTTGTGTAGCAAGTAACATATTCCCTGGCTTCATCATTTTTACCCGCTTTGACTAATTCCACAACCTTTTTCTCGATCATTGGTAATTCCTCAAACGCCCTGTCCTCAAATTCTTTAACAGCCGGTTCAATCAGCGTTCTTCCGTCTCCCCACTTTATTGCTGCCAGCCTGTTGGTTTCCCGGAATGACCATATTGCAGCATCAGGTGTATAATGAAACTGACCACAGATGCCGAATGACTCCGGCAACTTCAGGACACCCGAAAATATCGGTATCCTCGGACTTAATGCCGGATTATCAAAAGAGAACCAGGCAACAGCTCCTACCTCATCAGGCAGCCAGCTCCGGCACTGGATAATTTCAGAATATGAGCACCAGTTCTGGGCAATGGTATACTTGTAATCTACAATCCCTGGCTTTAGCTCATGAAGCAGTCTGCGCAGGTCCGGACTCAACCAGCCGTTGGCAATTGGCGATTTGATCTTCTCCTCCGTGATATTTCCCTTTTCATCTTTTCTTTGAACAGTTATCATCAGATTCTTTGTATTGTCAAATTCTGTTCCTTCATAAGTTTCCCTGTAATATTTCAAAACATCACGGGGAGAGAGTTTCTTTTCCGGTTTTACCGAGAAAGGTAATTCCGTAGTATCAGTTGTAAGGTTAAGTGATGGAGCCAGTGTGCTCAAAATATAAAATTCACGGGTGCCATAGGCCTTGCCATAAGAACTTATAACCCTCCAGAACTTCAGAGGCTCTTTCCCATCCCAGTAACCGAGATCTTTTGCTACTTTTTGCAAATCTGTGCTGTACATAAAATAGTCAGGATCATTGAAATCGACAGTGGATATCCTTGGCATATTGGCTGAAACACCGACATGATCATCGGGGATCCTGGCTGCACACCAGATAGCTGAAGGCTTTCCTTTCCCCGATCCCGATATCTCAAGCTGCCATACCTCCTTTGGATCTGCTATTGTGATGCATTCTGCATAATCACCATAACCATATTCCTCAGCCATTTTGCCAATAAATGCAATAGCTTCTCTTGCCGTCCTGCATCGCTGCAAGGCAATTTTCTCAAGTTCTTCAATATAGAAAATCCCTTCCGGGTTTCTAAGTTCCATCCTTCCTCCTATTGTTGTTTCACCTATTGCAAGCTGTTTTTCATTCATACATGGATATGCGGTATTGAGAAACGCATAGGTCTCTTCAACTTCAGGGATCTCGCCTGTCTTCTTTACATTCCGCATATCCCATGCTTTTTCAGATGGTTCAAGCACCCCGGTATATACAGTATGCAGGGTTCCTTTTTCATACTTGGTATGCGGGAAAATTTCAACCCAGGTCCGGTACATTCCATCGCATGTATGTGAGGTGATTACAGAACCGTCGGTGGTGGCAAGTCTGCCGACCATAATACTGGTACAGCTGCCTTT
>CAZKWD010000304.1:0-3326 GCA_964556175.1 uncultured Rikenellaceae bacterium | reverse complement strand
AATGCAGTTGGGCCAGCTCCAATTGGGGATCCCTTTACTTTTACATTGATCAACCCGGGTGAAACTGTGACCGATAGCCTTGATCTCGAAAATGTGATATTAAGCAATTCTATAATAGCTGCCGTAAGTCTTGGGGACAATCCTGGAGCTGACGATGTGCTGATAGATCTCGACAACAGCGGTATAGAGATCGCAATAGCCGGCAGGGATCTGAAAATAAAATCAGGAAGGGTTATCCTGCCTGTACAGGAGGTTGTCTCGATCGACGAAAAGGATACTGTTTCATTTGATCCCGGTGAGGAAGTTGAAATAGACGAGATAAAGATCCTATCCGGTGATCTTAATTACAGTCTCAATGCACTGGTTCCGATAAAAGCATCTGTTACCATTACTTTACCCACTTCTCTGCGTGACGGAAACCCTGTCACGGAAACTCTTACGGTGAATCCCAATACAACTCTCAACGGAAATATCTCTCTTACCAATTCAACAATCGACATGGGTACAATAGCCACACAGCCATATAACATGCTGCCTGTTAATTATGGCCTTGAGGTGAGTTCAGACGGACAGATGGTCGATTTTAACAGCACTGACGAGGTGAGCATCGAAATGGAGATGCTTGACCCCGGAATAGATTATGTAAAGGGTTATTTCGGGCAGTATGGTGATACTATAGATACTGACACTCTCGACCTGGGAATTGAAGATGTCCTTGAGAATTTAACAGGAAGCGTTACCCTTAATCCCTCTGTATCTCTGAATTACCGGAACTCTTTTGCAATGCCGGTTGAAATAGACCTTGATGCTGTGGGATATAAAGGCAGTGACTCGGTTGATATCGATCTGGATGCTGAGATTCTCAGCTTTCCTGCTGCCCCGGCTGAACGCGATGTTAATGATGCTTTCACGATAAACTCGGCTAATTCACAGCTGCCGGAACTCATTTCCATGCTCCCCGAAAAGATCCGTTTCGGAGGTTCAGCAGTTATGAATCCCGCGGGTAACACAGGCAGCAGGGATAATTATATCTTCGGCGACAGCCGTTTCCTGGGAGACCTTGAAATTGAGGTACCGCTGGAAATGCGTATAAATAATCTCCATTTTGCCGATACAGTTGATAATTTCATGCAGGATGCGGAAATTGATGAAGAGAGCCCTGTTACACCTGAAGATGTTGAATATCTGCGCATTCAATTTACTGCCAAAAACGGATTCCCCCTGGGCATATCCCTAACGATGAGTCTCTATGATTCAACTTCTGCCTCAATAAAGAGTACAATCGATGCGACCGATCTCCTGGAAGCCGCCAGTGTTGACAGCAACGGACGTGTTACTGAGCCTGTAGAGTGCTCAACAGAGCTTGAAATAACAAGTGAATTCTGGGATGCAGTAAATGATGCCGATAAAGTTATCTTCAATATAACCCTTGTAACCACGGACGATGGTACAAAGGATGTTAAAATATATTCGGATTACTATATAGAATACAGAGTTGCTCTTCAGGTAAAAGCAGATATCAATGCAAATCTGGACGATTTATAATAATATTACTATATGATCAGAAGAATTAAATATATTTTCTTGTTGCTGCTGGCCGTGTCAGTTTATGATTCCCATGCGCAAAACAGCCAGGTGATGTATCATATGAACCTGCCCCAGAGACATTTTCTTAATCCTGCTCTACGGTCATCCAATTCTGTATACATCGGATTACCTGTTATTTCCGGTATCAACATGAATATTAATAATAATTTCATCAATTTCTCCGATGTTTTGATGAACAGCGGAGATTCAGTAATATCAATTCTCCACCCCAGTTACGAGCTGGGAGATTTCATGAAGAAGATCAAGGACGTGAACGCCATTGAACCGCAGTTTATGCTTCAGCTTTTCGGGCTTGGCTTCAGTGTAGGAGGTGATCTATATGTCTTCCTTGATATAAATGAGAGAGTTGAGGCCAATATTGCCCTGCCGGGCGACATTCTCAGGCTTGGTTTCCTTGGCAATGAACAGTTTGTAGGTAACAAAATGGATCTTTCATCCCTCAGAAGCGATGTAATGTGGTACCATGAGGCAGGTCTTGGCTTCTCAAAGAATATTACAGATAAGCTTCGCATCGGGGTAAAAGGTAAAATGCTGATGGGAGTAGCTACAGTCTCTATCGATAACAGGTCACTGGGGGTTACTGTTAACGAGGATTACACCCATGTTTTTGATGCCGACCTTACAGTAAATCTGAGCGCTCCTGCAACAGCTTTTATGAATAGTGACAATACCATAGACAGTGTTGTATTCAATGATTCGGCTTTCGATGAGACATCCGGTATCATCGATTATTTTCTCAGGACAGGCAACAAAGGATTAGGTCTCGATATAGGAGCAGAATATACCTTCAGCGACAGGCTGAGAGCCTCCGCTTCCGTTACTGATCTCGGCTTTATAAGATGGAAAAGGGACATAACAAATTTGAAGGCTGAGAGCAGGTTTGAATTCAGCGGTCTCGACATGCTGGAAGTCTACAACGGTACCATCACTTTTGATTCACTTGCAAGTGAAATGCTCGATTCTCTAAGTAATTCCTTTTCAGTTGACCAGAATAACACCCCGTTTACTACATATCTCCCGTTCGGAGTCTCTGTGGGAGGAAGCTATAATCTTACAAAGAATTTCTCCGTTGGTGTTTTATCTTATACAAGATTCATAGGAAAACAGGTTAAGGAAGCCCTTACACTGTCGGCAAATGTTAATGTAGGCAATGCCATTTCTACAACAGTTGCCTATACTGCCGCAAACCACAGGTACGATAACCTTGGCCTGGGATTGGCGTTCAGGGGAGGATGGTTCCAGTTTTACTTCATGGCCGACAGGATCCCTGTGACATGGAATACAATCACATCGGAAGATTTTAATACTCCGAAACCTGTCAGCATGTTATTTGGAGATAATTCCATTCCTATTCCTTCAAGCTGGAACACAATACATTTCAGGTTCGGGATGAATCTTGCCTTTGGTAACAATGTTAAGAAGAAGGCCGATAAGCCAATGGTGGTGGTACAACAAGAATTGGAGGAAAAATGATCATATTGCTGAGAATTATACTCATAGGGATAATTATCTACCTCCTTGTGAGATCATTTAACAGGTTCTTCCATCTGGGGGAAGAAAAAGAACAGAAACCCAAAAGCAAAAATCCTCCTCCCCCGAAAAAAATATCAAAGAAAACCGGTGAGTATATTGATTATGAGGAGATAAAGGAATAAACTTATTTTTCTCCTGTTTTACGCACTTTTTTAAAAAGGCTTCTGAAACCCTCAAGTAATGGG